>CAZCFC010000031.1:0-17412 GCA_964497815.1 uncultured Cypionkella sp. | reverse complement strand
TTCGGGGCCGCTCCGGCTGTCGCGCACGATGGCGCGGCCCAGCACCACGCCGCCGCAGGCGCCGCAGGCCTGGACCAGGCGCGAGGCGATCAGCGTCTCGATCGTCGGGCTGAGCGCGCAGCAAACGGCAGATCTGGTGGCGCAACTCGGCCAGATCGGCCTTGTCGGCACCTTTGCGCGGAATCAGGATCAGGTCGGCGGCGTTCAGCGCCTTGACCGCCTGCAGGGTCAGATGATCGGGGTTTCCGGTGCCAATTCCGACAAGACATAATTCCATCATGCGCAGGCCTTCTGGTGAAAACCGGGGCATGGGCTGCCCCGGTTCGTTGTTCAAACTGCTGGGGTCGGGCGCGACCAGAAATGCCCTGCAAACCAGCCAAGGCAGGTCCAGACCACCAGCCCGGTGCCCAGAACCCGTGCCGTAAACGCGGCGGCAAGTTCGGGCGGGGCGGCGCCGTAATAGGCATCAGGCTGCGGTGCGCCGATCACATGGGGGGCGGCCAGCAGCACGCCGGCCAACACGAACATCCACAACTGTCCGCCATAGGCCAGCAAGCCTGCTGCGGTGGCGGTGGCAGCGACGGTGCCCCACCACCAGATCTGACGCGCGCCCAGATCGGCCGCAATCGTGCCCGGCAATTCCGGAGCCAGACCCATTGCGGGGGCCAACTGGAACGCTGCAAATCCGGCCAGGCCCCAAAGCAGCCCCTGTTGCGGGCCGATCCGCTGACCCATGGTTTCGGCCAGACCGAACCCTGCTGTCAGCAACATGCCGTAAGAGATATAGACCAGCCCCATGAACAGGACGGTCAGGCCATTGCGTTGCAGATCTGATGACGCGGCGTCGGTGTCATGGCTGTGTGTGGAGGTTGCCGTTTCAGCATCGTGGCTGTGCCCGGGATCGTCCGTTGTTGTGGGCGCGGGCGCGCTGCCTGATGTGAAATGAGAGATCGCCCCTGATTCATACTGTTCGCCCAGCAATATCAACTGCTGTACAAACGCGAAATGCAGCAGGGCGGCAATCAGCCCTGCTGCAGCACCAGCGAACAACGCGCTGGCCAACATGCGTTGGAACATGAGGTCAGGGGATCAGTGGCAGGGGAAGCCGGTGGCGTGGCGCACGTCATGCGCGGCATCGTGCAGCGTAGCCGATTGCGCGTGGCCTGCCATGAACAGCACAGCCCCACCCAGAACCGCCATGAACAGCACGGAAACGAGGGTCGAAGTGGTGGCTTTTGCCGAAGTGGTCGTCATCATAATTCTGCTCCTTGCTGTCACACCCGACAGCATGCGTGTTTCACCTTGCAAGGCCGGTCTCCTGGCTTGTGGGTCACACCGTGCTTTCGCCTTCCCACCCCAAGGGGCAGTGGCAGAATGAAAGCACGCTCACCACGTACAGTCGCGGGGGCGGCTGGGGTTTTGGGCGCCGCGATTGGTCCGCCTTTTCCCATTCCCGTTTGAGTCCCGATGCTTTGCATCATTGGAACACCTTGCCCTTCCATCTGCACAGAGCTTGTCGGGCCGGTCAAGCGCAATTGCGGCGGCTGTGGGCCAATCGCGACACATCAGCCGGGAATGCGCGCCAACGCCTTGCTGCGCAATGCGCCCAAGGGTCGGGCATCAGCCAGCGTGCCATCGGGCGAGGCCGCGTAAAGCCGGGCAAAGGTGATCAGATCGGGCAGATCGGCGGCGGTCAGATCGCCAAAGAGATAGGCGGTCTTGCCCGGTGCGCGAAAGGCTGCGGTCGAGGCGCGGGCGCAGCCCGACATGCAGTCCACCGGGGCAACTGTGGCCTCAATCTGCGCTGCGGCCAAGGCGGCGCGCAGGGGGTCGGCAAAGCCGCCCGCCCCAAGCGCACAACTGGTGCACAGGCTGATCTTCATGGCAGATCAAGCGCGAGGGGGCCGTAAAAGATCAGGCCCGGCAAGCCGCTGGTGGTTCCTTGCAGGGTTTGTGCCAAGGCGCTGATGGTGCTGCGGGTCAGGCTTTGATCCGGGTGGCCCACCGATTCGGCCAGCAGGGCGGGGGTGTCGGGTGGCAGGCCATGCGCCAGCAGCCCCGCCACCAGCGCCGGAAAGCTGCGCTTGCCCATGAAGACCACCGTGGTGGCCAGGGGATCGGCCAGGGCAGCCCAGTTCAGATCGGGTGGCAGGGTGCCGCTGACATCGGCCCCGGTGACAAACTGCACCCGCCGCGCCGACATCCGACGGGTCAGCGGAATGCCCGCCGCCGCCGCCGCCGCAAAGGCCGAGGACACGCCGGGTATGATCTCGTAGCCGATACCGGCGGTTTTCAGCGCGTCGATCTCTTCTTCCAGCCGGCCAAACAGCCCGCAGTCGCCGGATTTCAGCCGCACCACCCGCGCGCCAGTGGCGGCATAGTCCACCAGCAACTGGCTGACATGGTCTTGCTTGGGCGAGGGCCGCCCGGCGCGTTTGCCCACCGCGACCATATCTGCCCCAGCCCGCGCATGCGCTAGGATGGGACCAGAGGACAGATCATCAAACAGCACCGCATCCGCCGCCTGCAACCGCGCCACTGCCTTGAGCGTCAGAAGGTCGGGATCGCCCGGGCCCGAGGATACAAATGATACAAAACCGGTCATGTTGCCTCTGCGATCAGGTGAAAGAAAGTGCCGGTCGATCGCCCGCTGCCATTCAGCCGGTGCGATCCGGTTTCGGCCACGGCCGCCCCGGTGGCATCAGTGACGGTGGCCAGCGCCGCGTCGGGTTGGTTCAGAATCGTGGCATAGTGAAACTCGTGGCCGCGCAGGGTGGTGCCTGCACTGTGGCCGGGCATGGGCACCGCCAGTTGCGCCAGCCGGTATCCCAGATGCATCCGCCGCTTTGCGAACGAGGTGACAAGCCCCAGCAGCCCCAGCATCTGGTGGCGGGTCCCGCTTGCGTCGATCAGGCCATCGCCCATCGCCATATAGCCACCGCATTCGCCATGGACGGGGCGCGTTTGCGCAAAGATGTGCATCCCGGCGCGAAAGGTCTGCGCCGCTGCCAGCGCGCCCGCATGCAGTTCGGGATAACCGCCCGGCAGCCAGCAGGCCCCGGCGCTGACATCAGGGGCCTGATCCTGCAGGGGCGAAAAGGGAAGGATCGTCGCCCCGGCCCTGCGCCAGCCATCCAGAAGATGCGGATAAACAAAGGAAAACGCGGCGTCCTGTGCCAGGGCGATCCGCTCGGCGGGCGGGGGTACGGGCAGCGGGGCAGTCGGTTGCGTGGCGCTGGCGGCCACGGCCAGCAGGGCATCAAGGTTCAGATGGGCAGCGACGAAATCCCCGACTTCGGCCAGGTGGGCGGCAAGGCGGGGGTGTTCGGAGGCCTGAACAAGGCCCAGATGGCGCTCGGGCAGGGTGATGGTGGCTTTGCGCGGCAGTGCGCCGAAGACCGGGATGCCCACCTGTGCCATGCCGTGACGCACCAATGCCTCGTGGCGTGGACTGGCGACCTTGTTCAGCACCACACCGGCAAGCCGCAATTCGGGGCGCATCCGCGCAAACCCCAGCGCCACCGCCGCCGCCGACTGCGCCTGACCCGACACATCCAGCACCAGAACGACGGGCCAGCCCATCAGAACCGCCATGTCGGCGCTGGCCCCGGTGCCGGATTCGCCGGCCATCGCCACGCCATCAAACAGACCCATCGAGCCTTCGGCAATCACCAGATCGGCACCTTGTGCCGCCGCGGCAAGGCCCGAAATCCGCGCGGACGACATCGCCCAACTGTCAAGGTTCACCGAGGCGCGGCCCGAGGCTGCGCTGTGAAAGGCGGGGTCGATGTAATCGGGGCCGCTTTTGAACGGCTGCACCGTGACCCCGCGCGCCCGCAAAGCCGCCAGCACCCCCAGCGTCAGCGTGGTTTTGCCAGTGCCAGAGGCCGGGGCGGAAATCAGAAGGCCGGGGGGCATCCGCATCAGTCGGCCTGCGGAAAGCGGGGGGCGGTGCCGACCGGGCGATAGCGGCGGTCATAATCGCCCGCATAAAGGCGGCTTTCGTCGAACTGTTCCGATCCGATGGCATGCCCCACCAGGATCAGCGCGGTTCGTTCCATCTCGGCCCCGACGGCGGTTTCCAGTGTGGCAAGTGTGGCATGGACGATGCGCTGATCGGGCCAGGACGCGCGCCAGACCACGGCCACCGGACAATCGCCGCCATAATGCGGGGTCAGATCGGCCACGACCTTTTCCAGCACATGCACAGACAGATGGATCGCCAAAGTGGCCCCGGTGGCTGCAAAAGCCGCCAGATTTTCGCCCGCAGGCATGGCCGAGGCCCGCCCCGACGTGCGGGTCAGGATCACCGATTGCGCCACGCCGGGCAGGGTCAGTTCGGCACCCAAAGCGGCGGCAGCGGCGGCAAAGGACGGCACACCGGGCGTTACGTCATAGGGGATGTTCAGCGCACGCAGGCGGCGCAACTGCTCGCCCATCGCGGACCAGACCGACAGATCGCCCGAATGCAGCCGCGCAACATCATGGCCAGCGGCATGGGCCGCCGCCAGTTCCGCGATGATGTCATCCAGAGACATCGAGGCGGTGTTGACGATACGCGCACCGGGCGGGCAATGCGACAGCAGCGCCTGCGGCACCAGCGACCCTGCATAAAGGCAGACGGGCGAGGCTGCGATCAGGTCACGCCCGCGCAGGGTGATCAGATCAGCCGCGCCGGGGCCAGCCCCGATAAAATGCACCGTCATGGTTCAACCCCTTCTACTGGACCGTTTGCTTCGGCTATGGCCGCCGTGGCCATGCCATCCGTTGACACCACGCGGCTTACTACCAACCTTGCGCCCGGACCAGCCGCCACAAGGGCTGCGGCCTCGGCGACCGAGCCTGTGCCGAAGATTGCCTGAACGCGCGCTGATCGGGTGGTGGTGGCTTGGCCCGCCACGGCGACCGCGTGGATGGGCAACCCCAGTTCGGCGGCCAAAGCGCGCAGGGCCGGGGCGGTGGCCTTGTGCGGCAGGGTCGCCAGCGCATCCAGCCGCCCGCCCGTTCTGGCAAGCGCAAGTCCGATCGCCTCGGCCATCGAGGCTTGGGGGGTGGTGGTGCGGAACCCCAGACCGGCGACGATCATGGCGTGACGCTCCACTGGATCACGGGGCGCGCGGCAGACCAGCCGCGCATCCGGCCCAGGGGCTCGGTCTGGGCGATCTCTATCCTTAGCAAGGTGCCGCCGTGGCGGGCGTGCAGGCCGACCAGAAGCGATTCGGTTTCCAGTGTGACCGCGTTGGCCACAAGGCGCGTGCCGGGGCGCAACAGGGGCAGAAGCGCCGTGTAAAGCGCGGCATCGCCGCCCCCGCCGATAAAGACGGCGTTTGGCGCGGGCAGGCCCGCCAAGGCATCGGGCGCGCGGCCATGGGTGACGGTCAGCCGGTGATCGACGCCAAAGGCTGCGGCATTGGCACGGATGTTTGCGACGCGGGCAGGTTTTGCCTCGATCGCCTGCGCGGTGCCGCCTGCAAGGCACCATTCGACCGAGATGGACCCCGACCCTGCGCCAATATCCCAAAGCCGTTCGCCCGGGCGGGGGGCAAGGGTGGACAGGGTCAGCGCGCGGATGGGGCGCTTGGTGATCTGGCCGTCATGGGCGAACAGATCGTCCAAAAGACCAAAGCCGCGCGGCAGACCGCTGCCTTTGGCCGCAATGGCAACCGCAACCGGGGCGGAAATATCTGTCATATCAAAGGTATCGGCCTGCACCTGGCGGATGCGTTCGCGCGGGCCGCCCACGGATTCGCAGATGTGCAGGGTGGACTGGCCGAACCCCATCGTTGTCAGCCATGCCGCCAAGGCCTGTGGTGCATCGCCGTCGCGCAGCAGGCAGATCAGGCGGGTGTCGTCTTGCAGATCGCGGCTCAGGCGCGGAAAGGGGGCGGCGTGCAACCCGTGGCAGGCCACGCCCTCCAGAGCCCAGCCCAGGCGCGCCGCGACAATGGCGAAGGTGGATGGCGCGGGATGGGCCAGCCATTCGCCGGGCGTCAGATGCGGGGCAAGACTGCTGCCCGCGCCGAACCAGAACGGATCGCCCGAGGCCAGCACCACCACCGCCCGCCCGCGCAGGGCCAGCACCGGGGCCACATCGAACGGCACCGGCCAGGCCTGCCCCCGCGCCCCGGCCTGTGCCAGTTCCAGATGGCGCGGCCCGCCGATGATCACCTGGGCCGCCGCAATCGTCTTGCGGCTTGCATCGGACAGGCCGGACAGGCCATCTTCGCCCAGACCGATGATCTGCAGCCAGGGCCTATCCATGACACGCATCCTTTTGCTGGGCGGCACCACCGAGGCCAGCGCCATGGCGACCGCCCTGCACGCGGCTGAACTTGATGCTGTGTTTTCCTATGCCGGTCGCACGGCCGCCCCTGTGGCGCAGCCCTTGCCGACGCGGATCGGCGGCTTTGGCGGCGTGCAAGGGCTGGAGGCATATATCCGCGCCCATGCCATCAGCCATGTGATTGACGCCACGCATCCCTTTGCCGCGCAAATCAGCCGCAACGCCATTGCCGCCTGTGACGCCACACAGACGCCGCTGATCGTGTTGCAGCGCCCCGCCTGGGTGGCCGGTCCGCAAGACCAGTGGTGCCATGTCGATGATACAACCGCCGCGGTGAACGCTTTGCCCAGCACGCCCGCGCGGGTGTTTCTGGCCATTGGCAAGCAGACGCTTGAGGCATTCGCCGCCAAATCCCAGCATCACTATCTGTTGCGGCTGGTCGATGCGCCGGATGGTCCGTTGCCCTTGCCCGATTGTACCGTTGTGATCGAACGCGGCCCGTTCACGGTGGCCGGCGACACCGCGCTGATGATCCGGCACGGCATCACCCATATCGTCGCCAAGAACGCGGGTGGCACCGGCGCGCAGGCCAAGCTGGAGTCGGCGCGGGCGCTGCGGCTGCCGGTGATCCTGATCGGGCGGCCTGACCTGACCACGCGCCGGATCGTGCATGACGTTGCGCAAGTGATGGACTGGCTGTTTCATCACGCCCGCCTTGGGGTGTAGACAAAGCGGCCCAGCCGTTTGGTGGCGGAATTGCCCAGGATGACGACGGTGCGCATATCGGCCATCTCGGGGGTGGCCTCGGCCAAAGTGACGGTGTGGATTGCCTCTTGGGGTGTGGTCACGGCGCGGGCGAATGTGATCAGCCGATCCGGCCCGCATTCCTGCCGCAGAATGTCCAGTGTCAGGGCAAACTGGTGCGGGCGGCTGGCAGATCGGGGATTGTAGAAGGCCATGGCGAAATCGGCCTGGGCCGCCAGTCGCAGCCGGCGTTCCACCAGGGCCCAGGGTTTCAGATTGTCGCTGAGGTTGATGGCGCAGAAATCATGGCCCAGGGGCGCACCCGCGCGGGCGCTTGCGGCCAGCATCGCGGTGATGCCGGGCAGGATGCGGATGTCCAACCCGTACAGATCCGGGCGCTGCTCGAGCGATTCGAACAGGGCCGAGGCCATGGCGAAAACGCCCGGATCGCCCGAGGACACGATCACCACCCGGCCCCCGGCAGCGGCCAGTTGCAGGGCGTGGGCGGCGCGGTCCAGTTCGACGCGGTTGTCCGATCCGTGCAGGGTCAGCCCTTCGCGCGGGGCGATGCGGGCGACATAGGGAAAATAGCCGATCACATCCGTGGCCGCGTCCAAGGCCGCGCGCACTTCGGGGGTGACAAGCTGTTCATCGCCCGGCCCAAGGCCCGCGACCATCAGCCAGCCCGTGCTTGCGGCGGGGATCATTCCATGCCCCCCAGTTCCGGGCGCCGACCTTGGCCATGCACCAGCACGATGGCAAAATACGGGCAGTCTGCGGCGTCCACATCGGCCAGTCTGGCGATGCGCTGATCGGGCATCGTGCCCCGTTCCACCAGCCAGGCCTGGTCCAGCCGTCCTGCCTGTTCCAAGGCCCTGCGCACTCGTGGCAGGTTGCGTCCGGTCTTCATCACCACCAGCGCATCCGAGCTTTGCATGTGGCGCAAAAGATCGGCTTCGGGCAGCGTGCCCATCAGCACGGTCAGCACATCATCGCCCCAGGTGATCGGGGTGCCCATGGCGTTCCAGCAACCAGTCATGCCGGTGATGCCCGGCACCACTTCGATCACGGCGCGGCCCTGAAGCCGGGTGTAAAGATGCATGAAAGACCCGTAAAAGAACGGGTCGCCTTCGCACAGCACCACCACTTCGGCGGTTTGCGCCACTGTGGCCAGCCGATCGGCCCAATCGTCATAAAACCGTGCCAGCGCATCAATATATTCGGGGCTGTCGAAGGGCAGTTCGGTGGTGACGGGGTATTCCATCGCATATTCGGTGACGCCCGCCGCCAGCATGCCATCGACAATGCGCCGCGCCTGGCCCTTGCGGCCCTTCTTGCGGAAATAGGCCACATGCGCGGCCGCCCGGATCAAACGGTCTGACCGCACCGCCATCAGATCGGGGTCGCCAGGACCAAGGCCGGTGCAGATGATCTTGCCCATCGTCATTCCTTCCGCTGCGCCAACGCGTTGACGGCGGCCACGGTGATGGCCGATCCGCCCAACCGCCCGCGCACGATCAAGGACGGCACGGGGGCGGCTGCCATCAGCGCAGCCTTTGATTCCGCCGCTCCGATGAAACCGACCGGGCAGCCGATGATCGCGGCAGGGCGCGGGCAGGTGGGGTCTTCCAGCATGTTCAGCAGGTGGAACAGCGCGGTGGGCGCATTGCCGATCGCCACCACCGCCCCGGCCAGATGCGGCCGCCACAGTTCCAGCGCCGCTGCCGAGCGGGTGTTGGCCATGGCGCGCGCCATGTCGGCCACGCGAGGATCATGCAGGGTGCAGATCACTGCGTTTCCGGCGGCAAGCCGGGTGCGGGTGATGCCCTCGCTGACCATGCGGGCATCGCACAGGATCGGCGCGCCGGCGTCCAGCGCTGCGCGTGCCGCAATCGCCATGCCGGGGGTGAATTCGACAAAGGATTCAAGCCCGACCATACCGGCGGCGTGAATCATCCGCACCGCCACCAGTTCTTCATCGGGGGTAAAGCGGGCCAGATCGGCCTCGGCACGGATCATCGCAAAGGACTGGCGGTAAATCTCGGCGCCGTCGGTGATGTAGCTGTGGGTCATAGGGGCAACTCGGTGAGGAAAGGAGAAAGGCCGCGCTGGGCGGGTTCATCGCCAGCGGTGCCGTTGCGGATCAGATCAAAGCCATGGGGCGTGGCGACAAGGGTCAAGTCGGCCACGCCGGGATGGGCGCAGCCTTTGGTGCAGCCCGAAACGTGCAAGGTGCCCTTGCGCCATCCGTGCGCCAGGGCGCGGGCAAGGGCGCGGGTGGGCTGATGCGCCTGCAGGCAGGCGGGCGCCCCAGAGCAAGCCACAACGCGCAGCAGCGGATCATCGTGGCCCGTGATCAGGCCGGGCAGCTGGGGCATTTCCTGCGCACCCTCGGCCAGCAGCATGCGCCACGGGGTCACGCGCAGCGGGCCCAGGGCGGCCAGATCCGCCAGCGTCTGCGCCTGCATCTGGCCAAACTCGAACCCGACCAGCGCACCGCAGGGCAACAGGCCGGGGGCCGGGCCAAAGTGGGGCGCCAATGGCACCAAGGTTTCCCGGAAGGTCTGCGGCAATGCAATGCCGCGCGCCACCACGGCGGCCATGCGGCCACGACCGCCTGTGATGCCCCCCGACTTCAGGAACCACGCGGTCAGGTCTGCAACCGCAGTGACGGCATCATCGACAGTGGCCACCCTTGCCGCGGTGGCCGTCCCGTCGGCCCAGACAAGAATGCCGTCTGTCTGGGTCTGAATGCGGATGTCGGCAGAGGTGGCGCGCAGCACCGGTGTCTTGGCGGCGTCGATGCAATAGCCGAATTTGCTGGGCAAAGCGGGCCAATCCAACGCTGTGACCGCGGCTTGCAGTGCCTGCGCCATGGTCTGCACCAAGTCGTCGTCGGTCCAGAACGGCGTGACCACGATGTTGCGGCCGTTTTCAGCCTTGGCCGTGCTGTCCAGAAGGCCCAAACCCGCCAGCCCGGACAAAAGCGCCGGGTGGCTGGCCTCGGTGACGCCCCGCAGTTGCACATTGGCGCGGGCGGACAGATCAATCAGGCCATTGCCGTGGCGGGCGGCCAGATCGGCAAGCCCTGCGGCCTGATCGGAAGATAGTCTGCCGCCATGCGGCCGCACCCGCACCACCAGACCATCGCCCGACGTCATCGGGCGCAACGCCCCGGGGCACCAGCCCTGAACCACCGGTGCCGCGATCATGGCGCATCCCCCAGCCCGGCCGCGATGGAATTGCGCCGCGTCAGCCACAGGCCCGCCGCGCGCAAGGCGTCAAAGCGGGCGCGCAAGGCGGCAAGGGCGGCGGGATTTTCCTGTTGCATGAAGGCCACCAGATCGGGGCGGTTCAGGGTGGCGTCATAGTACAGATCGAACAGATGCGGCGGCACGGCGCGGGTCAGATGGGCATAGGCGGCCAGATTGTCGAGCGTTGCCGTTACCTCGGCCGCGCCACGAAAGCCGTGGCGCATCATGCCGCTGGCCCAATCGGGGTTGGCGGCGCGGGCGCGCACCACGCGGCCGATCTCTTCGGCCACAGAGCGGGCCTTTGGCGCATCGGGGCGGGTGGTGTCCATGTGGTAAAGCTGGGCCGGGGCGGCACCGATCCGGGCAAGGGCGGCGGCGAAGCCCCCTTCATGCGCTGCGTAATCGGGGGCCATCAGCACATCGGTTTCGGCCAGATCCTGCACATGGGCAAAGGCATCCGCCGTCTTCAGCCGCTGTTCCAGCCCGGCGCGGTTTTCCGAAACCTCGCCCTTGGCATCCATGGCCCACGACGAGCTTTGCAGCCAGGCCTCACCCGCCATGGCGCGACCTTCGTCGCTGTAATCTTCCAGCGCGTCGGCCATGCCCATACCGTAAAGCCCCGGTTTGGGGCCGAACACCCGCGCCGCAGGTGTGACATAGGGGTTGTCCTGAGGGTCTTCGTCGCGGGCGGCCAGTGCCGCAGCGCCCGCCTCGAACATCTGCGCAAGGCCGGGAAAGATGTCGCGGAACAGGCCCGACACCCGCAATGTCACGTCAATGCGCGGGCGGCCCAGAAGGGCCAGCGGCACCACCTCGAACCCCGACACGCGGTCTGATCCTGCGTCCCATGCCGGGGCAAGTCCGGCAAGGTGCAGCGCCATGGCGATTTCTTCGCCCGCCGTGCGCATGGTGGCCGATCCCCACAGATCCAGCACCAGACCGCGCGGATAATCGCCCTTGTCCTGCAAATGCCGCCGCAACAGCTCTTCGGCCAGTTTGACACCCTGCGCATGCGCGGCGCGTGAGGGCACCGCACGCGGATCGACGGAATACAGATTGCGCCCGGTGGGCAGCACATCCGAGCGCCCGCGATAGGGCGACCCCGCAGGCCCCGCGGCCACGCGCCGACCGCAAAGGGCCTGAAGCAGCCCCTGCATTTCACCCGCGCCCGCGCCATAGATGTGCAGCCCGTCGCCGTATTGGCTTTCCTTGATGTCGCAGACAAAGCGGTCGATCCTGGTGATCGCCTCGGCGGCCGATGCGTCTTGTGGCAGGGCCAGATCATCCTCGACCCCGGCTGCCTGCGCCTCGGTACGGATCGAAGCGATCAGCCGATCCCGGCGCGATGGGTCCAGCCCGTCGGCGGTGGAATATTCATCCAGCAAGCGCTCCAGCCGCAGCAGCCCTTCGGGAATGGCGCTGTTGGCCATGGGCGGCGGCAAATGGCCCAAGGTCACGGCCCCGATGCGGCGCTTGGCTTGCGCGGCCTCGCCCGGATCGTTGACGATGAACGGATAGATCACCGGCGTGGGGCCGATCAGGGCCTCGGGCCAGCAGTCTTGCGACAGGGCCACTGACTTGCCCGGCAGCCATTCCAACGTGCCATGCGCGCCGATGTGCAGCAGCGCGTGCAGGCCTTGCGCGCGCAGCCAAAGGTAGAAGGCGACATAGCCGTGGCGCGGGGTGCGCGCCAGATCGTGATAGTCCGCGTCCCGGCGGGCCACTTCGCCACGTTCGGGTTGCAGGGCGATCAGGGCGTTTTGGGCGCGGATTGCAGCAAAGCGGAACTGGCCATCGGTGCAGGCAGGATCGTCCGCAGGGTCGCCCCATGCGTCGGTCAGCGCCTGTTGCAAAGGCATGGGCAGGGTTTTCAGCGCCGTATGATAATCGGACAGGGGCCAGTGCAGGGCATCGCGGATCAGGCGGGGACCAAGGTCTTTGGGCACAGCGACGCTGTAGCCTTGTGGCTGCAGATGGGTCAGGATGTCCGTCACCGATGCAAGGGCGTCCAGCCCCACCGCATGGGCGATCTGATCAGGTCTGCCGGGATAGGTGGACAGGATCAGGGCCAGTTGGCGGTCTTTGGCGGGCGTGCTGGCCAAATGGTGCCATGCCGCCACCCGGTTCACAATTGCCGCGATGCGCCCGGTATCGGCGCGGTGGGCAAAGCGGGAAAACTGCAGATCAGGGTCGCGCCGCCCCGGCGATTTGAACGAGGCGATGCCTGCAAACAGGCGCCCGTCAACTTCGGGCAGAACCACATGCATCGCCAGATCGGCAGGAGACAGGCCGCGATCTGACGCCACCCAATCGCGGCGGCGCGCGGTTGACAGTGCAAGTTGAAACACCGGGCAGTCCGGGGTGTCCAAAGGCGAGGTGCCGTCGGCGCCCTTGCCGGAAAAGGCTGTCAGGTTGACGATGGCGACGGGGGTCAACTGCGCCAACGCCTTTTGCAGGAATGCGCCTGCGCCTGCCGCCTTGAGCGACGGCACAAAGAACCCCACGGCCGCAAAGCCCCGGTCCCGCAGCGCGCTGATCACCGCATCGACCGGGTCGGTGTCGGCGGCGGTCAGATAACTGCGGTAGAAGGTGACGGCGACGGCAGGCCCCTTTGCCAGGGGCCCGTCAGGCCCCGGGCCCGCCACCACGCCCTGGCCCGGCAGATACCAGCCGGATTCGGGCACCGTCTTGTCACCCGGCACTGGTCCGGCATAAAGCCCTGCCGCCAACGCCAACTGCGCCAGGGCCGCCTGTGCCGCCACCGCCCCCCCCGCATCGCACAGCGCCGACAGCCGCCGCAGGGTGGACACGGGCAGTGTGGACAGCGCATCCAGGGCAGGATCATCGCGGCCATCGGCGGGCAGGACCGCCAGCGCGATTCCCCGGCGGCGGCACAGATCCTGAACCGAGGCCAGACCGTAGGGCCAATAGCTTTCGCCACCGATCAGGCGGATCAGAATGCCCTTGGCCCCGGACAGGGTGTTTTCGATATAGGTATCGACCGAAAGCGGATGCCGCAGCGCCACCAGATTGGCCAGACGCAAGGCCGGCAACCGATCACGGCCGCGTTGCCAGCCCGCCGCGAAAGCGCCCAGATCGCTGTCTGAAAACGACAGCACCACCAGATCTGCGGGGGTTTGCCCCGGATCGAACGGTGTGTCCGTTTCCTCTAGCCCGTGGCTTTCGCGAAAGACGACGTGCATGGCGGTCTCAGGCCCCCAGCACGGCGCGGATGGCGGTTTCGTCAATGTCGTGGTGTTCGGCAATCACCACCAACTGTGACCGCCGCGCGGTGGTGCCCCACGGGCGGTCATACTGATGGCGCACCCGCTCGCCCACCGCCTGCACCAGCAGGCGCATCGGCTTGCCCGCAACGGCGACATGACCCTTGACGCGCAGGATGTGCTGTTCGCGGGCAAGGCGCTGAATGGCGGCGACAAGGATTTCAGGATCAGTGATTTCGGGCAGGTCGATGACCACGGTATCAAAATCGTCATGTTCGTGGTCGTCATGGCCGTCGTGATGGCTGGGGCGGGCGGCCAGATCATCTTCGGCGCGGGAATTCAGGCCAAGGATGACGCGCGGGTCAATCACGCCTTCGGTCATGGCGATGATCGGCAATTTGCGCGGGGACTCTGCCTCGATCACGGCGCGGGCGGCAGCAAGGCCAGCCTCGCCCACCAGATCGGCCTTGGACAGCAAAACGATGTCGGCGCAGGAAATCTGATCCTCGAACACCTCGGACAGCGGGGTTTCGTGATCCAGGCTTGGATCTGCCGCGCGCTGTGCCTCGACCGCAGCCTCGTTCGGGGCAAAGCGGCCTGCGGCCACGGCCTCGGCATCGGCCAGGGTGATCACACCATCCACGGTAATGCGCGAGCGGATCGCCGGCCAGTCAAAGGCCTTGAGCAGGGGTTTTGGCAGGGCAAGGCCCGAGGTTTCGATCAGGATGTGATCGGGGCGCACCGGCATCGCCATCAGGGCTTCGATCGTTGGGATGAAGTCGTCGGCCACGGTACAGCAGATGCAGCCGTTTGCCAGTTCGACAATGTTTTCCACCGGGCAATTGTCATCGGCACAGGATTTCAGAATATCGCCATCGACGCCCACGGTGCCGAATTCATTGACCAGAATCGCCAGCCGCTTGCCTTGCGGGTTTTGCATCAGATGGCGGATCAGCGTGGTTTTGCCCGCGCCGAGAAAGCCGGTGATCACGGTGACGGGGATTTTGGCCAGATCGGTCATGTCAGGTCTCCAGGGGGGGCAGGAATTGGGGGGGGATGCGGGCAAGGCTTTGCTTGCGGAAAATCACCGGGCGCGACCGCCATGGCACGATGCCATCGGGCGCGTCGGCATAGGCTGCGGCCCCGGCCAGAACATCGGCCGCGTCGGCTTCGGTCAGGCGACCGTAGACATAACTCCATTTGCCGGGGGCCGAAAGAGCGACAGCGCAGCCTTGCGAACAGGCGGACAGGCAATCCACGGGGACAATGCGCACCGCCTCCGGCAATTCACCCGCCGTCAGGGCGGCATGCAGACGCGCGCCGGGCGCAACCGCGCCTTCCTCAAGCGGAAGCCCTGCCTTGCAGGTCATACAAACGTGCAGCGTCGCTGCCATGGTCGCCTCCGGTCAGGGCAGCGGGGCAAACCAGACCGGGTGCCGCGCAGGACGCAGCACACCTGTCGGTCGCGGCACACCCCGTCCGCCCGTTCAGTCACATGCGCTGGCAGGTCTCCCGGCTTGCGGATTCAGGGTTGCCCCCACGGTCGACCCGCCTTCCCAGCCGCCCGGTGAAGGGTGGGGCCAGTGGCATCGAATCGACCTTTCCGGTCACGGTCGCGGGGGCGGCTGCGCTTTGGATCTTTGACCCGGAGTGGTCGCAAAACCTGTCGCATTCCCTTTTGGCCTGCCGTAGGACAGGCACCAGCGTTATCACTCCAACTGCGTCGATTGCGGCGTCAGTGTCAAGGACAAGGACCGTCACCATGACCGTTTCAAACGACATCCCGGACGAAAACACGGCCAATATCGACGCGCGCCATGCTGTGAAGATGGCCAAGAAGAAGGCGGCGCGGGACAAGATCATGGCGACCAAATCGGGCGACAAGGGGCTGATCATCGTTCACACCGGGGCGGGGAAAGGCAAATCTTCCAGCGGCTTCGGGATGATACTGCGCTGCATCGCCCATGACATGCCCTGCGCCGTGGTGCAGTTCATCAAGGGTGCCTGGGACACCGGCGAGCGGCGGATGATCGAGGCGCATTTCGCCGATCTGTGCGAGTTTCACGCCATGGGCGAGGGGTTCACATGGGAGACGCAAGACCGCTCACGCGATATCGCGATGGCGCAGAAGGGCTGGGAGAAGGCCAAGGAATTGATTCGCGATCCCTCGAACCGCATGGTGCTGCTGGACGAGATCAACATCGCCCTGCGCTATGATTATCTGGACGTGGCCGAGGTGGTGGCTTTTCTGCAGGCCGAAAAGCCGCCGATGACGCATGTGGTTCTGACCGGGCGCAACGCCAAGGACGAACTGATTGCAGCGGCTGATCTGGTGACAGAGATGACGCTGATCAAGCATCCGTTCCGGTCGGGCATCAAGGCGCAGGCGGGGGTCGAGTTTTGATCGGTTCGGCCCGGTTGAACCGCCAGATTGGGGGCCAGCCCCCAAGCCCCCGGTATATTTGGGCCAGTATGAAAGCAACGAAGTGTTCATCTTTTCATGTCAGACTGCATTTGCGGTACAGGGGGGGACCCCGATGACCGCCCAGTGTGAAAGCACCGCGCTTCCCCCGCTTTGGCGGCCCGAAGCGCGGTGCCGACTGCGTGGCGCTTTCATACTGGTGAAAATATCCCCGCCGGAGGCTTCTTTTGTCGGGCCATGCCAACAGTGGAGGATATGATATGCCAGCCTTGATGATCCAGGGAGCCGGGTCGAATGTCGGCAAGTCGTTGTTGGTGGCGGGCCTGTGCCGGGCGGCGCGGCTGCGGGGGCTGACGGTGGCACCGTTCAAGCCGCAGAACATGTCCAACAATGCCGCAGTAACGGCGGATGGCGGCGAGATTGGCCGGGCGCAGGCCTTGCAGGCGCTGGCCTGCGGGTTGCAGCCGCACACCGATATGAACCCGGTGCTGTTGAAGCCGGAAAGTGAGACGGGGTCGCAGGTGGTGGTGCAGGGGCAGCGCGTGGCCACGGTGAAGGCGCGTGATTATGCGCGACTGAAGCCCGCCTTGATGGCCCCGGTGCTGCAAAGCTTTGCGCGGTTGCGCGCGGCTTATGATCTGGTGATCGTCGAGGGCGCGGGCAGTCCGGCCGAGGTGAACCTGCGCGCGGGCGATATTGCCAACATGGGCTTTGCCCGCGCCGCCGATGTGCCCGTGGTGCTGGTGGGTGATATTGACCGTGGCGGGGTGATCGCGCAGATCGTGGGCACGCAGGCGGTGTTGGACCCTGACGATGCCGCGATGATGGCCGGGTTCATCATCAACAAGTTTCGCGGTGATCCCAGCCTGTTTGACGACGGTTATCGGCTGATCGAGGCCCGCACCGGTTGGCGCGGTTTTGGGGTGCTGCCGTTCTTTGCGGGCGCGTCCAGGCTGCCCGCCGAGGATGCGCTGGATCTGCCCAAGGGCGGCGGTGATGGCGGTTTGCATGTGGCGGCCCTGGTGTTTTCGCGGATTGCGAATTTCGATGATCTGGACCCATTGGCGCAGGAACCCGGCGTGCGGTTGACCATGGTGCATGCCGGTCAGCCCATTCCCGTTTGCGATCTGGTGATCCTGCCCGGATCAAAGTCGACGCGCGCCGATCTTGCCTATCTGCGGGCGCAGGGCTGGGACATTGATCTGGCTGCACATCTGCGGCGGGGCGGTTCGGTGTTGGGCATTTGTGGTGGCTATCAGATGTTGGGGCAGGTGGTCAGCGACCCGGAAGGGATCGAAGGCCCGGCGGGCGACACGCCGGGCCTGGGGTGGCTGAATGTGACCACCGTGATGACGGGTGACAAGCGCCTGACGCGGGTGCAGGCCACCCATGCCATCAGCGGCGCCGGTTTTGATGGCTATGAGATTCATATCGGGCGCAGCGACGGGCCTGACCGTGCGCGGCCCTTTGCGCGGATTGACGGGG
>CAZCFC010000030.1:0-17807 GCA_964497815.1 uncultured Cypionkella sp. | reverse complement strand
GGTGGTGTCGGTGGTGTCGGTGGTGTCGGTGGTGTCGGTGGTGTCGGTGGTGTCGATGGGGGCGGTAGGGTCGGTGGAGTTTGACACCACAGGCTGAAAGCGGCATCATATCGGTGAAAAGCGACAATGCCGCCTTGCGCCCACACCGTAGCACGGTCTAACTGGCGCCAAGCAACAGGAGTTTCGCATGGAAAAGAACCTTACCCACATTGCCCTTTTCGCCGCCCTTATTGCGGTGTTGGGTCTGGTGCCCAAGATCGACCTGGCCTCGGGGGTGCCGATCACGGCGCAATCACTGGGGATCATGCTGTGTGGCACTGTGCTGGGCGCAAAGCGCGGTGCTTTGGCGGTGCTGCTGTTTCTGGGTCTGACGCTGGCGGGATTGCCGCTGTTGTCAGGCGGACGCGGCGGGTTGGGCCTGCTGGCCTCGCCCACTGTTGGCTATATCATCGGCTTTCCGATCGCCGTCTTTGTTTCGGGGTGGATCGTCGAACGCTGGCGCGCACCGATCCTGCCCGCTGCCGTGGTGGGGGCCTTTCTGGGCGGTCTGGTGCTGTTGAACATCATCGGCGTTTTGGGAATGTCGCTGATGTTGGACAAGACCCTGCCCGAGGCAGCACTGCTGGCGGCGCCGTTCCTGATCGGTGACAGCATCAAGTCGGTGCTGGCGGGGCTGATCACCCAAGCCATCGCCCGCATGCGCCCCGACGCGTTGTTGTCGCGCAGCTGACGTCAGGCAAGGTGCGGAGCCAGTCTGCCTTGCACCTTGCGCCCCATGGTCAGAACGTCCTTGAACCGCAGTGGCGCCGGGATTGTCGCGTGAAGATCCCAAAAGGGGCAAGGCTGCGACCTTCAACGCTTGACCAGCAAGGCTGTGCCAATCCCGCCAGCGGCGGCAATCGCGGCAAGACCATAGCCCGCCTGCAGTTCATAGAACAGCCGCACCGCCAGCACCGCCCCCGACGCCCCGATCGGATGCCCCCGCGCCAACGCGCCACCGCCGATGTTCACCCGCAGCGGGTCCAGTCCAGCCTGCGCCACGCAGGCCATCGCCTGCACCGCGTAGGCCTCCATCACCTCGGCCACCGCGATGCTGTCGGGCGGGATCCCTGCGCGGCCAAGCACCGCCTTGATCGCCGCGACCGGGGCGATCCCCGGCTGTTGCGGGTCGCCGCCCAGAGTAACCCCGGCGACAATCCGCAGCCCCCCGCGCTTTGGCCGCTGTCCAGCCGCGATCCGGTCTGACACCACCAGCACAAACGCCGCACCATCGGCGGCAACGGCGGCATTTGCGGCCGTGATCCCGCCCACCAGCGCCCGCGCCCGCGCCGCCACCGCCGGGCTTAGCCCCCGCCCAAAGGCATCGCGCGACTGCCCCGCCAGTTCTGCAATCTCGTCCGCAGCCACCCGTGCGCGGGCGTGACTGCCCACCGCCCAGGCATCCTGCGCCGCCCGGGAAATTCCCAACCGTTCGGCCAATGCTGCCGCCGCCTCGGTCATCCCGGGATCACGGTCTGGCCATGGCGTGAAGGGGGCTTGATCATAGGCCACCGCCACCCCGCCATCCGGATCCGTCCGCAGACGCAGCGGGCGGCGTGAATAGCTTTCGACGCCGCCCGCGATCACTGTATCCGCCGCCCCACTGTCCACAAGCGCCCGCGCCAACAGCACCGCATCCAGCCCCCCCGCGCATTGTCGGTCCACCGACAGGCCCGCCACATGGTCCGGCAAACCCGCAGCCAGCGCCACCCGCCGCGCCGGATTTCCGCCAGCCCCCAAGGCGTTGGCGCAGATCAGCTCATCCACCTGCGCCACCCCGATCCCCGCCTGCGCCAACAAGGCCTGCACCACGGGCGCACCCAGATCCTCGATCGACAGGCGCGCAAAGGCCCCACCGCGCGGGCAAACCGCCGTCCGCTTGGCGGCAAGGATCACGGCCAAAGTGCCGCCTCCAAAGCCCGCAGGTCGGTCTTTCCCGAAGCCAGCATCGGCCAATCGCTGCGCCAGATCACGGCGCGCGGGGATTTCAACGGCCCCAGATGGGTGCGGCAGGCCCGCAGGATTGCGGGTTCCTGCGCCGCGTCGCCCATGATTACCGCCACCATCACCACACCGCGCAACGCATCCGGGCGCGGCAGCACCGTCACGCGCGACACCCCCGGCCGGGCGGCGATAAAGGCCTCGATCTCTTCGGGGAACACGTTCTGATCGGCCACCGTCACCATCCGGCCGGCGCGGCCTGACAGGTACAGATACCCGGCCTCCAGCCGCCCCATTTCTCCCACCGAAAGCCAGCCCTGATCCCAGACCGCGCCGCCCGGATCGGCCCCGGCATAGCGGGTGAACAGATAGGGGCTGCGCACCCAGATCGCGCCATCCCGAACGGCAATCTGCACGCCGGGATAGGCCGCACCGACCGAATCGGGTGGCGTATCCGGCCCGGCAAGCGTGATGAAACTGGCTTCGGCCGCGCCGTAGAATTCGCGCACCACAGCTTTGGTCATGGCCGCAAGTCCGGTGCGCAGGCGGGCGTCCAGCTTTGAGCCGCCAACAAGGACCAACCGCAAATCGGGCAACTCTGGCCCGCCGGCTTCGACCAGCAGACGCAACTGGGCCGGGGTGGCATACAGAACCTCTGCCCGGCGCGCGGCCAAGGCGGTACGTTGGCGATCCGGGCGCATTGCGTCCAGAAGGTGCAGTTCCGCCCCCAGATGCGTCGCTTCCAATGCGCCATAACGCGCCAGAGACTGCACCCACGGCCCCAGCACGGCCACCCGCGCGCCCGGCCCGATGCCAAAGGCCTGCGCATTCACCGCAAAGCTGGCGGTCCAGGACGACACGTCGCGCAGAATCCGCCGCGGATGGCCGGACGATCCGGATGTCAGGGTTTCAAACGCCCCCGGTCCGGCCTCCAGTGCGCCCGCGCCCCCAATCCGAAAGGCCGTGCCCGGCTGCGCCAAGGCCCGCGCCAGGGCCAACCCCGAGCCTTGCGGATCAATGACGCCCCCGCCTTGTGCAACCGGCATCACCGGGCCTGAAGCATCAAGTACCCGCGCCGCGTCATGCCAACGGAACCCATCTTTCATACTGGTTCAAATATCCCCGCCGGAGGCTTCCACCTTGCGGCTGTCCTAACGTTTCAGCACGGTGCCCATCCGCCGCAGCGCCAGCAGATAGCCTTCGGTGCCAAAACCCGCGATCACGCCGTCGGCCCGGCCCGAGACGAAGGAATGATGCCGAAAGGTCTCGCGCTTGTGAATGTTCGAAATATGCACCTCAAGCACCGGGCCGTCAAAGGCGTTCAGCGCGTCCAGAATAGCAACCGAGGTGTGGCTGTAGGCACCGGGGTTGATGATGATGCCCGCCGCCTCGGTGCGGGCAAGCTGGATCCAATCCACCAGCTGACCCTCATGGTTGGACTGGCGACACTGCACCGTCAGCCCCAGATCGGCGGCCAGCGCGGCCAGCGCCAGCGCCACATCGTCCAGCGTTTCGCGGCCATAAATCTCGGGCTGACGCTGGCCCAGAAGGTTCAGGTTGGGACCATTCAGAACAAAAACGGGCTTGGACAAGGCGGACATCCTTTGACTGGTTCAACCCAGCCTAGCCGAAACCCCGCGCGCCGCAAAGGGCGCGCAAAGACAATGCGCCTCCCGTGGGGGGAGGCGCATCAAAGGGTCGCGGCCCAAATCAAATGTCGGCAGGGAGCCCGAAATCCGTTACGCGACCTTTTCCAATGCCAGTTCCGGCGCAAGACCCAAGGCGCGCACAACTTCACGGGTCAGATGCGGGCGGTTCAGGGTGTAGAAGTGCAGGTCTTGCACGCCGCCACCGATCAGCTTGTCACACAGCGCCGTGCAATGCGCCAAAGCCAGCAGCTCTTCGCGACCGTCGCGGGCGGCGATGGCAAAGCCTTCGTCCAGACGCTGCGGAACCGTGGTGCCACACCGGGCGGCGAAACGTTTGGTGCCGTCCCAGCTTTGGATCGGCAAAATGCCCGGAATGATCGGCGCGGTGATGCCCGCCTTCACACAGGCATCGCGGAAGCGAAAGAAGGTGTCGGCGTCAAAGAAGAACTGGGTGATGGCGCTGGTGGCCCCGGCGTCGATCTTGCGTTTCAGCCAGGCCACATCGGCGAATTTGTCGGCGGCATCGGGATGCGGTTCGGGGTATGCGCCGACGCGGATCTTGAATTTGCCGGTCTTGGCCAGCGCCTCAACCAGATCAACGCTGCTGGCAAAGCCGTCTGCATGCGGGGTAAAGCGGTGCGCGCCCTTGGGGGCATCACCGCGCAGAGCGACAATCTCGGTCACACCCGCCTCGGCGTAGGACTGTGCAATTTCAAGTGTTTCGGCGCGGCTGGCGTCAACGCAGGTCAGGTGTGCCGCCACATTCAGCCCGTAGTTGCGGCCAATCGCGCCCACCGCCTCATGCGTCAGTTTGCGGGTGGTGCCGCCTGCGCCGTAGGTCACGGACACAAAGTTGGGGCCCAGCGGGGCCAGCGCCTGCACGGTCTCCCACAGCCGGAAAGACGCATCCAGAGTTTGCGGCGGGAAGAATTCAAAGCTGATGCGCGGGCTGGTCATGGGGTGTCTCCTGTTTTCTTGCCCCCCTTGTCGCACGGCTGCGAATGTGAGACAAATTCATATAATTCAAGATCAACATGAGGTTTGTCACATGTACATCGAATTACGCCACCTGCGCACCATCCGCGCCATCCATCAGGCAGGCGGGCTTGCACGGGCTGCCGACATGATGAACATGACCCAATCGGCGCTGTCGCATCAGGTCGCGGGGCTTGAGGCGCAGGTGGGGATGGAGCTGTTTGTGCGGCGGTCCAAACCCATGACCCTGTCGGCGGCGGGCATTCGGATGTTGCGGGCGGCAGATCGGATCTTGCCAGAAATCGTGGCGCTGGAAGAGGAATTCCGGGCGCTGCAATCGGGCAAGACCGGGCGGCTGCACATCGCAATCGAATGCCACGCCTGCTTTGACTGGCTGTTTCCGGTGCTGGAACTGTTCCGCCACGCCTGGCCCGAGGTGGACGTGGACATCCGCGCGGGTCTGGCGTTTGACGCTCTGCCCGCGCTGAACCGCGAAGAGGTGGATCTGGTGATCTCGTCAGATCCTGTGCCCCTGCCCGGTGTCACCTTCAACCCGCTGTTTGATTATCATCCGATGTTTGTTGGCTCGTCGCAGAACCCGCTGGCGGCCAAAGCGGTGATCGAGGCCGAGGATTTCCGCGATCAGACCCTGATCACCTACCCTGTGCCGCGCGACAAGCTGGACGTGTTCACCGAACTGTTGACCCCTGCCAAGGTGGAACCCCGCGCGCAGCGGCCGGTCGAGTTGACCGCAGTGATCCTGATGCTGGTGGGGTCCAACCGCGGAGTGGCGGTGTTGCCCGACTGGGTGCTGCGCGACGTCAAGACCAACGCCGATTACGTCACCCGCCCGCTTGCGCCGCCGCCGGGTCATGGCGCCAGCACCAAACGACTGTATGCCGCGACCCGCACCGAAGACAGCGCGAAACCTTATATCGCGCATTTCCTGAAACTGGGGCGGTCAGAGCCGGTGAAATTGCAGCGCGGTTAGGCCCTTTTCAGGGGCTGCGTTTTTTGACCACCACACCTTGTAAGTTGGAGTGGCGTTGCTACCATGGCGGCCGTCTTGACATGTATTGGAGTTTGAAATGGGATTTTCAGAAGCGGTTCGCACATGCCTGAAGCTGAAGTATGCAACTTTTCAGGGCCGCGCCTCGCGGTCGGAATATTGGTATTTCCTGCTGTTCGTGATGGTAGTGGCATTGGTGCTTAGCGGCCTTGCCTTTCTGTTGGTTGGCGCAAATGGCTTTGCTGACATGCAGAACGGCGGCAGCATGCCGGTGGGCGCCATGGTGCTGTTCGGGCTTGTCGGCCTTTTCTATCTGGGCGTCTTGTTGCCGTCGATTGCCGTTGGTGTGCGCCGGTTCCACGACCGCAACCTGTCGGGCTGGTACTATCTGGGGGCCATCGTTCTGGGGATCGTGCCGTTTGTGGGCTTTTTGGCCTCGATCGCGGCCTTTGTGATCACAGTTCTGAAAGGCACCGAAGGCCCGAACAAGTTTGGCCGTGACCCGCTTGGCCCGGACCACAGCGCCGACGTGTTCAACTGATCTGCCGTTCATGCGGTTTGTGTGGGTGATGGTGCTGGGGTTTGTCCTGTGTGCAGGGCAGACCCATGGCCAGACCACACCCACACCCACGCCGCCGCCGAACCTGACAACGCTAGAGCCGCCACGTGGTGAAATTGCCGATCGCTATCGCGCCGCAGCCCGCGACAGGGGCGTGCAGACCGAGGCAATCTATGCCAGCGATTTGCAGGGCAAACTGACACCAGATGGCACATTCACCCCGCCCAAAGCCCCCGCTTATCGCAACGGTCCGGCGATCAGCGGCCCCTGGGGGCTTATCCTTGTCTTTGTGATCCTGTTCGGTGCTTTGGCGCTGTGGCTGCGCTTTGGCGGCGCGGGGGCGTTGCTGGCTGCGGGGCCGGGGGATGTGAAACCGAAACCCGCAGCCCCCGAGGGATGGAAAATGCCGGATACGGCGGCGTTGCCCAGTGGAGACATCTTTGCCCTGATCCGGGGCATGACGGACCGTCGCGCGGCGATGGTGCTGCTGCTGCGCGCCAGCCTGATGCGCGCCGCAGAGCGCAGCGACACCCGCTTTGCCCGCTCGGACACCGAACGCCAGGCGCTGCACCGCCTGCCTGCGCATCTGCATGGCCGCGCAGTGCTGGCCGATCTGCTGCAACAGGCCGAACTGGCGCATTACGGCGGACGCGCGGTATCGCCCGATCTTCTGGCCACCCATATCGACCGCGCCCGCGCCTTGTTCGGGGCCGGTCCGTGACCAAGGCCGCGCCCGTCATCGGCTTGGCCGCCCTGATCGCCGCCATCGCGGCGCTGTTCTGGTTTGGTGGCGATGAAACGGCCGCCAAAGACCGCCAGCTGGACGCCTCATTGATCGGCACCGATGGCTTGCAGATATGGTTGCAGGATCAGGGGATTGAGGTGGTCCATTCCAACCCGCGCCTGACCCTGCGCGCGGATGGGCTGTCTTTGGCGATTTTGCCGCTTTATGACATTGATCTGGAGGCGTCGATCAAGCAACCGCTGACACCCGAAGATGAGATGCAGCAATCTGGCCAGCGCGATCTGGATCATCGGGTTTTGCAGGAAAAACTGAAAGCGCTGCCATCGCTTGTGGTCTTGCCGAAATGGCGGACCGGCTTTGTGAAATCGGCCGTAGCCCATGACAGCACTTTGGTGCCGATTGCAGGGATCGGACAATTGCTGCGCCAGATGGCATTGCCTTTGGCACTGGCAAAGCGCGTCGGTCCGAAGATGACAGAGATTTCGGCGGGCATGACGGGCAAGGCGGAGCAACGCATTGCGCTTTTCTGGGCGCAGGTGTTTGCAAGGGCGGAAATACCCGCACATTGCCATGAAACCCTTGGCATACCGGACGGGGCTTTGGTCATTTTCTGTAACGCCACCGTTGATATGGCTGCCGCGCATTACCTCTCTGACCCCGACCTTCTGAACAATCACGGGCTTGGACTGGCAAGGAATGCGACCCTTGCCTCCGACCTGATGGCCAGTTTGCGGCCCGATGCCCGCAAACCGGTCTACCTTGACACCAGCCCGCAGCAGCTGTTGATCACCGACGACGTCTTCGATGAGGCGCAGGCGTATGATCGGGGCTGGGCCGAATTTGTGCGGTTCTTCGACTATCCGCTGTCGGTCTTGTGGGCGGTTGCGGCGGTGATCCTTGGCCTGGCCGGAAGGCGCGGCGCGCGTCGCTTTGGTCCGGCGCGCGGGGTTCCCGATGACAGGTTGCCGCATTCAAAGACCGTCAGCATCGACGCCAGGGCCCGGCTGCTGCGCCTGTCGGGCAATGACGGGCGGATGGTGGCGGAATTCGTGCTTGCGCGGTTGGATGCCTTGGCCGAGAGCAGCTTTGGCACGGGGGGCGGGGCTGCGAAAGTGGGGGGGCATGAGCGGCTGTTCAAGCTGCTGGCCCGCCGTGATGCCGCCTTGGCCGCCCGTTTTCAGTCCCTTTGCACCGATCTGATGGCGCGCGGACCTGCGATGCCACCAACCGAACTTTATCAACACCTTGCCACCTTCCGCGACCTTTTGGAAAGACTGACCCATGGACCTGATCCGATTTCAAAGCCTGATTGAAACGGTGCGCGCCGAGATTGGCCGCGCCGTGCAGGGACAGGATGCCCTGATCGACATGCTGTTGGTTTCGGTCTTTGCGCGCGGGCACTGTATCGTCGAAGGCCCGCCCGGCACCGCGAAAACCTTGCTGGCACGGTCGGTGGCCGCGGTGATGGACCTTGGCTTTGGCCGCATTCAGTTCACCCCGGATCTGATGCCGGGTGATGTGCTGGGGGTGAACCTGTTCAACTTTCAGACCAACGCCTTTGCCCTGACCAAAGGCCCGATCTTTGCCGATATTCTGCTGGCCGACGAGATCAACCGCGCACCGCCGAAAACGCAGTCAGCGCTGCTGCAGGCGATGAACGAACGTGTCGTGACCATTGACGGCACCGACCATTCGCTGGGCCGCAACTTTTTTGTCATCGCCACGCAAAACCCCATCGAACAGCAAGGCACCTATCCCCTGCCCGAGGCGCAGCTGGACCGTTTTCTGTTCAAGCTGGTGGTGGACTTCCCCGACCGCGCCGCCGAGATCGACATTCTGACCCGCCACGCCCGTCAGCCGCTGGAGTTCGACGCCCGCAGTGCCGAACTGCGCAAGGTGATGACGGCGCAGGATCTGGTGGATGGGCGGGCTTTGGTGGATGGCATCCGGCTGGACACAAGCATCCTGACCTATATCGTCGATCTGATCCGCGCCACGCGCAACGACGCCGACATCCTTCACGGCGCCTCTACCCGCGCGGCGGATGCCTTGGCGGGGGCCGTGCGGGCGCGGGCCGCCGTTGAAGGGCGCGACTACGGGCTGCCCGACGATGTGCAGGCGCTGCTGCTGCCTGTGTTGCGGCACCGGATCGTGCTGGGGCCAAGCGCCGAAATCGAGGGGCGTTCGGCGGAAGGCGTGCTGCGCAACATCCTGAACCGCATCGACGCGCCCCGGTAAATGCGCCCCTCGCCCCGCCTTTTGACGGTTGCCCTTGCGCTGGCCGCCCTGACCATCGCCATCGTTCTGTCGCAGCCCGATGCCGGGGGGCTGGTGCTGTTGGTCTGGGCAGCGCTGGCGCTGATTGGGCTGGGCGATCTGCTGACCTCGACCCCGGGCAAGGCGCTGGAGGTGGTCGTGGCGGCACCCAAAACCGGCCACACCGGGGCTGAGGCGCGGCTGGTGGTGCAGATTTCGGCGCGCAAGGGGGCGTTGCCGCCGGGGCTGGAGGCGCGGCTTGATCTGGACGCCGCCTTGGGCACGGGTGATCTGCCACCACCACAGCGCAGCGCCGACAACACCCGCGCGGCGACGGGGGCCGACCTTGCGCTGTCACGGCGCGGGGTGTTCGCCGTCCGCTCTGTCGCGTTGAAGTGGCCGTCGAAACTGGGTCTGTTCGAGATCATCGGCACCTGGCCCCTGCACCATGCACTGACGGTGGTGCCAGATATTTCTTCGGTGCTGTCAGGCCAGATCAACACCCGCATGCTGCCCTTGATGGAGGGGCAGAAGGACATGCAGTTGCGCGGCGAAGGGTCCGAGTTTCACCAGTTGCGCGACTTTGCTGCGGGCATGGACCCCCGCAGCATCGACTGGAAACGCTCGGCCCGCGTGCGCGCCCTGGTGGCGCGGGAATCGCGGGCGGAAAGGAACCACCAGATCATCCTGTGTCTGGACTCTGGTCACCTGATGACCGAACGCATCGGCGGTTTGTCAAAGCTGGACCGCGCGATCAATGCGGCACTGGCGATGGCCTGGGCGGGGGGATTGGGGGGCGATCAGGTCGGGCTGTACAGCTTTGACAGCCAGCCGCGTGTGTTCGTGCCGCCCGCGCCGGGCCGTGCGGCCTTTGCCCGGTTGCAAGCGACCTGTGCGGCACTGAACTATGAAAGCGTTGAAACCAATCACACATTGGGCCTGAGTCACCTGTCCGGGCGGCTGGCGCGGCGGTCCTTGATCATCGTGTTTTCGGATTTCGTGGACAGCATCACGGCCGAGTTGATGGTGGAAAATCTGACGGTGCTGACCCGCCGCCATCTGGTGTTGTTCGTGGCGCTGCGTGATCCGGCCCTTGCGGCCTTGGCGCAGCCTGATCAGGTGTCGATGGACGCAGTGGCACAATCGGTGGCCGCGACCCAGCTTTTGCGCGAACGCCGCCAGGTGCTGGACAGGCTGGTGCGGCTGGGCGTGATCTGCCTTGACACCACCCCCGAGGCGCTGACGCCCGCGCTGGTTTCCCGCTATATCGACATCAAATCGCGAGAGTTGATATGACCGCCCAGCCCGATCTTTTGCGATCCGCCCGTTTTCGTCTTGAACGGGAGGCAAGTTGGCGACGGCTGGACGCGCTGGTCACGAAGACCGAGGCGCGCGGTGTCGCGGGGCTGTCGTATGACGAGGCGCGCGATCTTGCGACCTGCTACCAACAGGCGATGAATTCGCTGTCGGTGGCGCGGGATATATCGCTGGACCTTGCGCTGCTGACCTACCTGGAGCGCATGTGCGCGCGGGCCTATCTGGTGGTCTATGCGCCGCAAGCCAGCCTGCGCGGCCTTCTGGCCCGCCTGATCCGTGACGGCATTCCGCAGGCGGTGCGGCGGTCGGCGCTGCCGTTGGTCATCGGGTTTCTGGCAATGATCGGTGGTGGAGTGGTGGGGTATATGCTGTATCAGCAAGACCCATCCTGGTATTTCAGCTTTGTGCCGTCTGAATTGTCGGGCGGGCGCACCCCGGCGGCGTCGGCAGAGTATCTGCGCAGCACGCTTTATGATGGCACCAGCGATGGCGCCGAGGGGCTAAGTGTCTTCGCCAGCTTTCTGTTTTCGCACAACACCCAAGTGGCGATTCTGGTGTTCGCCCTGGGCATATTCCTGTCTGTTCCCAGTTTCCTGCTGACCTTTTACAACGGCCTGCTGCTGGGGGCATTCTACGCGATGTTTGCCAGCAAGGGCTTGGGGTATGATCTGTTTGCATGGCTGTCGATCCATGGCGTGACCGAGATATCAGCGATCTGCTTTGCCTGTGCCGGGGGCGCGCGGCTTGGGCTTTCAGTGCTGATGCCGGGGGACCTGACCCGGCAAGACTCGTTGCGGCTGCACGGGCATGATGCGGTCAAGCTGATGGTTTTGGCCGGATTCATGCTGATCGTGGCTGCGTTCATCGAAGGCTTTCTGCGCCAATGGGTGCAATCGCCCGAGTTGCGGTTGGTGATTGGCTGGGGCTTTGGGGCGGGGTGGTTGGCATGGCTGGCCCTGTCGGGGCGCACCGCATGAGCAAGACCGCCGCCCCCAAGCGCCGTCTGCAAGGCTTTACCCCGCCCGAGGGCGTGCCTATCAGCTTTGAGTTGGCCAGCATGGGCGCGCGGTTCGGGGCGCAGTTTCTGGACCTGATGATCACCTGTATCGGGCTGCTTTTGCTGCTGTGGCTGGTGGTCTGGCTGAACCTGCTGCCCGATACCGCCTTGGGCGCAATGTTTGCACTGCTGATCTTTTTCGTGCGCGTGCCCTATTACATCTTGTCCGAACTGATCTGGAACGGCCGCACCTTGGGCAAGCGCATCGTGAAGATCCGGGTGATCAGTGCCAATGGGCGCCGCCTGACCCCGCATCAGATCACCGCGCGCAATCTGCTGAAAGAGGTCGAGGTGTTCACCCCCGCCACCATGATGCTGACCACTGGCAGCGACTGGATTTCGGTGCTGTTGCTGCTGGCGTGGATCACCTTTGTCATCACGGTGCCGCTGTTCAACCGCAAGCGCCAGCGCGTCGGTGACATGATTGCCGGTACGATTGTGGTCGAGCAACCGCGCTTTGTGCTGCTGCCGGATCTGGCGGCTGCGCCGACCGCACAGTTTGATTTCCTGCCTGCGCATCTGGATTTCTATGGCCGCCATGAATTGCAGACGCTGGAGTCGATCCTGCGCGATCCGTCGAAATCGGTGATCTATCAGACCGAAGTGTCGCGGGTGACACAGGCGATCATCACCAAGATCGGGTTTGCCGAACGGGTGTTGCCGAACGAACAGCTGGCCTTCCTGACCGCCTTTTACCGCGCCCAGCGCGAGCATCTGGAAAGCCGCCAACTGTTCGGTGACAAGCGCGAGGATAAGTTCCACAGGGTCAGGCAAGCGGGGCCTTGGGCCGGGCGCTGAATTGGCCTTGAACCATAAGCATGCTTATATTATGCGATGCTTATGACAATGACTCCTCCCCTGCTTGGCGTTTTGCTGCATGATGCGGCCCGGCTGGTGCGCAAGCGCTTTGAAATCCGGGCGGCGGAATATGGGCTGTCGTCGGCGCAATGGCGGCTGCTGGTGCATGTGCTGCGGGAAGGGTCTGTGTCGCAGGCGCGGCTGGCGGATCTGCTGGAAATCGAACCGATTTCCGTGTCGCGTCTGATTGATCGCATGCAGAAATCCGGTTGGGTTACACGCCAGCCTGATCCAGGTGACCGCCGTGTGCAGCGCATTGTTGCCACCGAAAGCACCCAGGCCATAAGGCACGAATTGCGCGCCATGGCGGCCGATGTCTACGAAGAGGCGATGGCGGGGCTGGACCCTGCCGCCCGTACCGCGCTGATCTTGGGGCTGAGCAAGATAAATGCGAACATGTCGGGCGAAAGCACCGCTTGTCCTTCTGTTCCCCATGACGTGAAAGATCCGAAATGACCGCCGTTTCCACCGATGCCCTGCCCATCGCCGCCACCGCCACGCCACGCAGCAGGCAACGCCTGTTGATGATCGCCGGGCCGCTTGTGCTGCTGCTGGCGGGTGGGGGCTATTGGCTGTCGGGCGGGCGCTATGTGGCGACTGAGAACGCCTATTTGCATCAGGCGCGCATTTCGGTGGCGGCGCAGGTGGGGGGCCGGGTCGCGTCGGTCGATGTGGCCGATAACCAGACGGTCAAGGCCGGTGACCGATTGTTTGCGGTGGATGACACACCTTACAAGCTGGCGCTGGCACAGGCCGAAACCGCTGTCGCCTCGGCGCGTCTGGGGGTCGAACAGTTGCGGTCAGGTCTGGCACAGGCCAAGGCGCAGTTGAAACTGGCCGAGGATGAAGCCGCCTATCAGGTGGGCGAACGGCTGCGTCAGGAAGAATTGGGGCAGAAAGGCGTTTCCACCAATTCCATGCTGGATGATGCCCGCCACGCCGAACGCCGCGCGCTGGACCAGCGCGATCTGGCGCGGCAAAGTGTGGCGATGGCTTTGGCGGCCCTTGGCGGCGATGAAGCCATCGCCACCGACGACCACCCGGCGGTGCAGGCCGCGTTGGTGGCCCGCGATCAGGCCGCCTACAACCTTGGCAACGCGGTGGTGACGGCGGCGGCGGATGGGGTCATCTATCAGGCCGCGTCGTTCAAGCCCGGTCAGATGGTGGCACCCGGCGTCAGCCTGTTTGCGCTGGTGCAGACCGCAGACGTCTGGGTGGATGCCAATTTCAAGGAAACCCAGCTTGCGGGAATTGCCGTCGGACAGCGCGCCGAGCTGGCCTTTGATCTGGACCGCAGCCGCAAGATAGAGGCGGTGGTCGAGGCGATTGGCGCGGGCACGGGATCAGAATTTTCCTTGTTGCCCGCACAGAACGCCACCGGCAATTGGGTGAAGGTGACACAGCGCGTCCCGGTTCGTCTGCGGTTGGTGAACCCGGCCGATGCCGCCGGGTTGTCTTCGGGGATGAGCGCCGAAGTGTCGGTCGACACCGGCCAAAGCCGCAGTCTGTCTGATCTGTTGCCCGCTTTTGTGACCGGGCACTAAGCTGTCATGTCCACCACCCCCCCGGAGGTGCCACACAAGGGCCTGATCACGCTGTCGATCATGCTGGCCACGATCATGCAGGTGCTGGACACCACCATCGCCAACGTGGCGCTGCCCACGATGACGGGCGATCTGGGGGCCAGTCAGGACACCATCACCTGGGTGCTGACCAGCTATATCGTCGCTTCGGCCATCATGACGCCCGCAACCGGCTGGATTTCCGACCGCATAGGCAAGCGGGAATTCTTCCTGATCTCGATTGCCGGGTTCATCCTCACCTCGATGGCGTGCGGGCTGGCGTGGAACCTGAACTCGATGGTGGGGTTCCGGCTGCTGCAAGGGGTGTTTGGCGCGGCGATTGTGCCTTTGTCGCAAACCTTCCTGCTGGACATCAACAGCCGCGAGAAAGCCGGGCAGGCCATGGCGATGTGGGGCGCGGGCATCATGATCGGGCCGATCATCGGGCCTACGCTGGGCGGCTATCTGACCGAAAGCCTAAGCTGGCGCTGGGTATTTTTCATCAACCTGCCGGTTGGCATCGTGGCCTTTCTGGGGTGCGCCGCCTATCTGCCGCGCAGCGAACGCCGTCCGCGCCGCTTTGACCTGTTCGGCTTTGCCATGCTGTCGCTGGGCATCGGCGCGTTGCAGATGATGCTGGACCGGGGCGGCGAGGTGGACTGGTTTTCGGCCACCGAGATCTGGGTCTACCTGTTCCTGTGCCTGACCGGGTTCTGGGTGTTCACGGCGCATATACTGGGGGCTGACAAGCCGTTTCTGGACCCGCACATGTTTGTGGACCGCAATTATGCGTCGGGCCTGCTGGTGGCGTTTTCGATCGGGGTGATCCTGCTGGCGTCGCTGGCCTTGCTGCCGCCGATGCTGGCGCGGATCTATGGGTATCCGACCATCACCATCGGCCTTGTGATGGGGCCGCGTGGGGTGGGTACGATGATTTCGATGATCATGGTGGGCCGCCTGATGAAGGTCGTGGATGCGCGCATCCTGATGACCGTGGGGCTGACGCTTGCCGCTGTGTCGCTTTATGAAATGACACTGTTTTCGCCGCAAATGGGATCGGGGCCGATCATCTGGACCGGGGTGTTGCAGGGCCTTGGGCTGGGACTGGTGTTCGTGCCGATGTCGACTGTCGCCTTTGCCACCATCGCCCCGCATTACCGTGCCGATGCCACCAGTCTGTTCACGCTGGTGCGCAATATCGGGTCGTCGATCGGGATTTCTCTGGTGTCGGTGATGCTGGCGCGCAGCTTGCAGGTCAGCCATGCCGATCTTGCCGCGCATATATCACCGTTCAACCCGAACCTCAGCGCCCTGATGCCGGGCGGGGGCAATCTGGCCATACTGCAACAGATGGACGGGCTGGTGAACCAACAGGCGCTGATGATCAGCTATATCAATGATTTCAAGCTGATGATGTATATCACGGTCGCGGCTATTCCGTTGGTCTGGTTGCTGCGCAAGCCTGCGGGTCCGCTGGCAGCCCCCGGTCAGGCCACGGTGGCGCACGATTGATTTCAAAGGCGCCAAGCGCTAGACTGCCGCCACAGCATCCGCAACAGGAGGGGTGACATGACCATTCAAGCCTGCCACCCGCGCACCTTTGGCCCTGTTCTGGCCCCGCACCCGTTGCGGGGCTGACCAGAAGCCAAAGCTGGTTTTCCGGTCCGCCTGATCAGGCGCATTGCGCCCTTTTATAGCCATCGGACCCAATCCATGACCGTTCTTGCCGTCAAATCGCTGTCGTTGACCCTTGGCAGCCCGCTGTTTTCCGACCTGACATTCACCCTGTCGGCGGGGGACAGGCTTGGCCTGATCGCTGCCAACGGGCGCGGGAAGTCTTCGCTTTTGCGCTGTCTGGCGGGGGTGCTGGAGCCGACGATGGGCGACATCACGCGGTCGCGCGGGCTGGTGCTGGGCCTGGTGGAACAAGAGGTCCCGCCCGCCCTGCTGTCCTTGACCTTCCGCGCGGCGGTGCTGGCGGCGCTGACCCCGGATCAGGCCGACCACGAGGGCTGGCGGATGGATATTGTGCTGGATGATCTGGCCGTGCCCGAAGCGTTTCGCGATACCGCACTGGTGGCGCTGTCGGGCGGCTGGCAGCGCACTGCCCTTTTGGCGCGCGCCGCAGTGACAGAGCCGGACGTTTATCTGCTGGACGAACCCACCAACCACCTTGATCTGGCCCGCATTGGTCAGTTGCAGGGGTGGCTGTCGGCCCTGCCCCGCGATGTGGCGGTCATCACCACCAGCCACGACCGCGCTTTTCTGGATGCCGCCACCAGCCGCAGCCTGTTCTTGCGCAGCAGCGCCAGCCGGGCCTTTGCCCTGCCCTACACCCGCGCCAAATCGGCGCTGGACGAGATGGACGCTGCGGATGGGCGGCGGTACGAGAATGATCAGGCCAAGGCCGATCAGTTGCGCCGTCAGGCGGCCAAGTTGAAGAACATCGGCATCAACTCGGGCTCGGACCTGCTGATCACCAAGACAAAGCAGTTGAAAGACCGCGCCGACAAGATCGAAGCGGCGGCGCGTCCGGCGCATCAGGACGGCTCGGCGGGGGCGATCCGGCTGGCGAACTCTGGCACCCATGCCAAGGCCTTGATCACCCTGAACGATGCCGCAATCACCACGCCCGATGGGCGGGCGCTGTTTTCCACGGGGCAGAAATGGATCGAACGCGGCGACCGCGTGGTGATCCTTGGCCGCAATGGCGCGGGCAAAACCCGGATGGTGGCGGCCATTCTGGCGGCCATCCGCGCCAATCACCCCACGATCAAGACGGCGGCGACGCTGGCCCTGGGGTATTCCGATCAGATGTTGGTGCAACTGCCTGATGCGGCCACACCCTTTGCACTGGTCACACAAAGCGTGGCCGACCAGACCGCCCGCACCCTGCTGGCGGGGGCGGGGGTGAAACCGGATTGGCAGGAAAAACCGATCGCCCGGCTGTCGGGGGGCCAAAAGGCCCGGCTGGCGATGCTGTTGCTGCGGCTGTCCAACCCCAACTTCTACCTGCTGGACGAACCCACCAACCATCTGGACATCGAAGGGCAAGAGTCTCTGGAGGCCGAACTTTTGGCACAGGGGGCCACCTGCCTGCTTGTCAGCCATGATCGCAGCTTTGTGCGCAACGTCGGCAACCGCTTTTGGCAGATTGAAAAGCGCAGGCTGATCGAAGTGGATGACCCCGAGGCCTTTTTTGCCGCCGAACTGAAAGGCTGACGCAGGGCAAAAGGCTGACATGGGGCGAAAGATGGCACCAAACAGGGGTCAGGACATTTTGCAGCGGGGCGGCTCTTCACTTATCGGCCTGCCCCGTGTATGCCACGCAGCTTGAACCGATCGGAGTCCCGCCCATGCAAGGCAGCGCAAACCTGAACCTGATGATCAAGGCCGCGCGACGCGCGGGCAAAAGCCTTGTGAAGGACTTCCGCGAAGTCGAAAACCTGCAGGTGTCCACCAAGGGGCCCGGCGACTTTGTCACCAAGGCCGACCGCGAAGCCGAGCGGATGATCAAAGAGGATCTGATGGGCGCGCGGCCAACCTATGGCTGGCTTGGCGAGGAAACCGGGGCCAGCGATGGTGCCGACCCCACCCGCCGCTGGATCGTTGACCCGCTGGACGGCACCACCAACTTTTTGCACGGCATGCCGCATTGGGCGATCTCGATCGCACTGGAGCACAAGGGCGAAATCGTATCCGCCGTGGTCTTTGATGCCGCCAAGGACGAGATGTTCTGGGCCGAAAAAGGCTCGGGCGCGTGGATGAACGACCGCCGCCTGCGCGTGTCAGGCCGTCGTCACATGCATGAGGCAGTGTTGGCCACCGGCGTGCCGTTTG
>CAZCFC010000029.1:0-18018 GCA_964497815.1 uncultured Cypionkella sp. | reverse complement strand
ACCAGTTGCGCATTGGTCGCCAGCACGCCCTTGTCCAGCCACAGGTTGTCCTCCAACCCCACCCGCACGTTGCCGCCCGCAAGCACCGACGCCGCCACATAGGGCATCTGGTTGCGGCCAATGGCAAAGGCGCTCCAATGCCAATCGGCGGGGACGTTGTTGACCATCGCCATGAAGGTGTTCAAATCATCCGGCGCGCCCCACGGCACGCCCATGCACAGTTGCACCAGCGTCGGCGCCGGGATCACACCTTCACGCGCCAGTTCCTTCGCCAGCCACAGATGCCCGGTGTCAAACGCCTCGATCTCGATCCGCACACCCGCCGCCGTCATCCGCCGCGCCATGTCGCGCAGCATGCCGGGGGTGTTGACCATCACATAATCGGCCTCGTTGAAATTCATCGTGCCGCAATCCAGCGTGCAAATCTCGGGGCGGCATTCGACCACATGCGCCACCCGCTCGGTCGCCCCCGCCATGTCAGACCGCGGCCCCATCCGGCCCATATCTTCGGACCCCTCAAAGTAGATGTCGCCGCCCATCCCCGCCGTCAGGTTCAGCACCACATCGGTGCCGCTGTCCCGGATACGTTCCGTGACTTCGCGGTACAGACGCCCATCGCGTGACGGCTTGCCCGTCTCCGGGTCACGCACATGGCAATGCACCACAGCCGCCCCGGCCTTGGCGGCATCAATCGCAGATTTCGCGATGGCCTCCGGGCTCCGCGGCACATGCGGCGATTTGTCCTGCGTGCCCCCCGATCCGGTGACGGCACAGGTGATGAAAACTTCGCGATTCATGGCCAAGGGCATGAAGATCCTCCTGATGGGTTGGCAGCAGCATAACGGGCTTGCCAAGGCGTGCTTGACGATTTACGCAATTTTCATGTCGAAAACCGCAACGATCTTCACGCCCTCGCAACAGGTGCTGACGCTTGCCCTACTGGTGCTGCCGCAGTCGTCGATCCTTGAGGTCGCCTCGACGCTAGACCCCCTACGCTCCGCAAATCGCCACTTGGGATCAGAGGCTTACAGATGGCGTGTGGTGTCACCCAATGGCCGCGCAGTGCCCTTGACCTGCGGCATCGAACTGCCCTCAGACGGACCGCTCTCGGCCGCAATCGGGGCCGATGCGCTGGTGGTCATCGCCGGATTTCAGCAATGGCAGGGGGCGACGCAACCCCTGATCCGGGATCTGGCCCGCATGGCCCCCCGATTTGCCGCACTTGGTGGCATTGACGCAGGCCCCTGGGTGCTGGCGCGTGCGGGCCTGCTGAACGGCTACAAAGCCACCGTGCATTGGGAAGATCTGGAAGATTTTGCCGCCACCCACCCGGCGATTGATGTGGCCCCAGACCGTTTTGTGATCGACCGCAACCGCTTTACGGCGGGCGGTGCCGCCCCCGCCACCGACCTGATGCTGCACCTGATCCGGTCCCGCCATGGCGCATCATTGGCTCTGCAAACCGCTGCCAGCTTTATCACCACCGCACGCGACGGGCACGAGCCGCAGATCCAGCCTGCCCTGCGCGATTCAAGGCTGGACCCGCGCGTCGCCGCCGCCCTGACACGGATCGAGGCCCATCTGGAAACCCCCGAAACCACCGCCACCCTTGCCGCAGCCCTTGGTCTTTCGCCCCGCCGTCTTGAACAGATTTTCACCGAAAATCTGGGGCAAACCCCCGCCGCCTATGCCCTTGGACTGCGTCTGGCAGCGGCACGCCGCATGATCACCGACACCCGCCACCCGCTGGCCGAGGTGGCGCTGCGCTGCGGCTTTTCTTCGGCATCGGCCCTGTCACGCGCCTTCCGTGTCCGCTTTGGCTTTTCCCCCAGCGACCTGCGGATCTGACGCGCGCATACTGTCACCCGCCACCGCCTTCAACAACGGCGAGAACAGCCGCAACGCAACAAAAGTCACCCCGCTCAGGATCACGGCAATATCCACCAGCCCGTAGCCCACCGCAACGCCCAACGCACCCGTCGCCCATAGGCTGGCTGCCGTCGCGGTGCCCAGCGCATGATTGCCCTGTTTCAGGATGGCCCCGCCGCCGATAAAACCCACACCTGAAATCAGCCCGTCAATCACCTTGGCATGTTCGGGCGACCCCTCACCCAGCACCGCATTGGCAATCATCACAAAACCGCAAGACGCCATCGCGACCAAAGGAAAGGTGCGAATCCCCGCACTGCGCTCTTCCATTTCGCGGTTCCAGCCAATGGGCAGCGCCAAAAGATAGGCCAGCCCCAGCTTTAGAATATGCGACAGGGTTTCCCAAAAGTCGAACGTCAGGTCCAATCCACTTAGCATGTCCGTTCCTTCGGCTGTGACAATTCCCGCGCAAGGCAAAGCCGGGCACGTGGTTCCTAGGAAAGCTCCAGCAAGCCGCGGCCTTTCAGCAACGGCTCGACCCCCGGCATCCGGCCCCGGAATCTGGTATAAAGCGCGTCCGGCTCTTCCAGCCCACCCGCCGACAGGATGTACTGTTCCAACCGCGCCGCCACGCCTTGATCAAACGGATCGCCCGCCTCTTCAAAGGCTGCAAAAGCGTCGGCGTCCATCACCTCGGACCACATATAGCTGTAATAGCCGCTGGAATATCCGTCACCGGTGAAGATATGCGCAAAATGCGGCGTTGCATGCCGCATCCGGATGGCGCGCGGCATGCCCAGCGCCTCAAGCACCTCGGCCTGTTTCTGCATCGGATCGGCCGGCGCCGCCCCCTCGTGGAAGGCCAGATCAACCAGCGCCGACGAAAGGAACTCTACCGTCGAAAAGCCCTGATCATAGGTCCCTGCCGCCAGCAAACGCTTGATCAGATCGGCAGGCATCGCCTCACCGGTCTGCCAATGGCGCGCATGTTGCTCCAGCACCTGCGGCACCTCCAGCCAATGCTCATAGAGCTGGCTCGGCAATTCCACGAAATCGCGCGCCACCGACGTGCCCGAAATAAAGCCATAAGTCACATTCGACAGCATCTGGTGCAACGCATGGCCAAATTCATGAAACAGCGTGCGCGCATCGTCATAAGACAGCAGCGCAGGATCGCCCTTGGCAAAGTTGCACACGTTCACCACGATCGGGCGCTGATCGCCGCCCAGCTTGCGCTGCGTCCGCATCGCCGAACACCACGCCCCCGACCGCTTTGATCCACGCGCAAAGTAGTCCCCGATGAACACCGCAATGTGCTGCCCCGCGCGCGTCACCTCCCAGGCCCGCGCATCAGGATGATAAAGCGGAACATCCAGTGCCCTGAACTCCAGCCCGAACAACCTGTTCGCACAATCAAACTGCGCCGCCAGCATCGCGTCCAACCCCAGATAGGGCTTCAACGCCGCCTCATCCAGATCATGCTCGGCCACACGCCGCTGTTCGGAATAATAGCGCCAGTCCCAAGGCTCCAACGGCCCGATGATGCCATCGGCGGCCAGACGACCCTCCAGAATGGCCGCGTCCTCCAGCGCCCTGGCCTTCGCAGGTTCCCAGACCCGCATCAGCAAATCCCGCACCGCAGCCGGGGTCTTTGCCATCTCGGGCTCAAGCTTGTAATCGGCAAAACTGGCATATCCCAACAGCTGCGCCCGCTCGGCCCGCAGCGCCAGAATCTCTGCGGCCACCGCGCGGTTGTCGGTGGCACCGCCATTGGACCCGCGCGCCACCCATGCCTCATAGGCCTTCTGCCGCAACGCCCGACGCGGCGAAAATTGCAGAAACGGCACGATCAACGACCGCGACAACGTGACCACAGGCCCCGCAACGCCCTTCTCTGCCCCCGCCGCCCGCGCCGAAGCCACCACAAACTCTGGCAGCCCTTCCAGATCAGCCTCGGCCAATTCCATGAACCAGCCCCGCTCATCAGCCAAAAGGTTCTGGCTGAACTGCGTGCCCAATACCGCCAACCGCGATTTCACCGCCGTCAGCCGCGCGGCCGCCTCGCCGGTCAAAAGCGCGCCCGACCGGACAAACATCTGCCGGTACAGTGTCAACACGCGCAACTGCTCCGCCGTCAAACCCAAACCGTCCCGGCCCTGCCAAAGCGCCTCAATGCGCCCGAACAAAGCGGCATTATTGGTCACCTCAGAGGCAAACGCACTCATCTTCGGCGCCAGATCGCGCTGCAACGCCTCACGCGCATCGGTGCTGTCCGCCCCGGCCAGATTGTAAAACACGCCCCCAACCCGGTCCAGCAGGCCTTCGGCCAGTTCCATGGCCTCAATCACATTGGCAAAACTTGGCACCTCACCCGCCGCCGCAATCGCCGCAATATTGGCCCGTGCCTCGCTCAAAGCTGCATCGAACGCCGGCCCGAAATCCGCGTCGAGAACCGCCGCAAACGGCGGCAGGCCAAAGTCACCATCCCAAGGGGTTAGCAAAGCATTCATGGCAAATCTCCTTTTCAGCAAAGCTAGGCACCCCCGCACCGAAGGTCCACCCCAAGCCATTGCTGTTTTCCAAATACTCTCCGCGAAGCGTCCACACGCCGGGTCACAGGCACCGCATGACCGTCAGGACCGCCGCCACCACAGGGCCCCACCGCGCGCCAGCGCTGACAGGCTTGCGGCGCAGCCGCGCATTCAGATCACCGCCGGGCAGATCACCGCCGGGCAGATCACCGCCGGGCAGATCACCTTTCCTGCCGCGCCTTCAACCGTGCCTCGACCCGCCGCAACACCAGTGACAGCGTCACCGTCATTGTCAGATAGACCAAAGCCACCACATTATACGTCTCGAAATACCGGAAATTCCCGGCCGCCGTCACCTTGCCCAGTTGCGTGACATCCGACACTCCCAGCACTGACACCAACGAGCTGTCCTTCACCATCGCCACGAAATCATTGCCCAAGGGCGGCAAGATCGTGCGGAACGCCTGCGGAAACACCACATGCCGGAACCGCTGCCACCCGCTTAACCCCAGCGCTTGCGCCGCCTCGATCTGGCCCTTGTCCACCGCCACCAACCCGGCCCGGAATACCTCGGACAGAAACGCCGCATAGGCCAGCGTCAGCGCGATCACGGCCCGCGCCAGCAGCGGCACGTCGCGGGTGCGCAACGGATCAATGCCGGCCCAACCGGTCAGCCAATTCACCGCCACAATCACCGCAGGCACCGCCGCAAAGGCCACATACAGCAGCAAGACGATGATCGGAATGCCGCGCACCACCTCGACGTAGAACCGCGCCGCCTGACGCAGCACGATGAACCGCGACAACCCCGCCACCGCCAAAGCCAGCCCCAAGGCGCAGGCGCTGGCATAGGCAACCAGCGTCACCCCAACCGTGATGGCGATGCCCTTGGACAGCAGAGCCAGCACCTCGGCGTAAACCTGATTGGCCCAAACCTGGTAAAACAGCCAAAAACCGATCCCGATCAACAGGATCAGCCAATAAGGGCGGTCATCATCAGGGTTATTCTGCATGAAAAACGGCCCCCGCGCATGGCAGGGGCCAAAGGCTCATTCGCCCATCTTGTAGTCAACAAACCATTTCTGGTTCAGCGCATCAAAGGTGCCATCCGCCTTCAGCGCCGCAATGGCTGCGTTGAACGGCGCCACGAATTCCGACCCTTTCGGGAAGATGAAGCCGAAATCCTCCGACGCCAGAGGCTCGCCCACAATCTTCAGCGCCCCGTTTGATGCCGCCACATACCCGTTGGCTGCGGTGGAATCCGACAAAGTCAGGTCCACGTCGCCAGTCTTCAACGCCTCAAGTCCCGCGCCAAAGGTCTCAAACTTGATCACGCGGGCATTTTCCTCATTCCCGTCCAGAATGTTGTAAATCGCCGCATAGAACGGCGAGGTTCCGGGCTGTGCCGAAACCAGCAGTTCGGGAATGGCGGCAAAAGACGCGGCATCCGTGAATCGCTCTTCATCGCCGCGCACGATCATCAGCATTTCCGAGCGCATGTAAGGCTCTGAAAAATCGACCTTCTCCTTGCGGTCATCCTTGATGGTGATGCCGGTCATTCCCATGTCGAACTGGCCCTCGGACACCGCCGGGATCATCGCATCCCATGAGGTGTTTTCGTATTTCACGACCAGATTCAAACGCTTGGCGATTTCTGCCATGGCGTCATATTCCCAACCCACAGCCGCGCCCGACTTGTCGGTGAACTGCAACGGCGGATAGGCGTTCTCGGTCACGATGACGATTTCCTTGCCGCCCAGATCCGGCAAGTCCTGCGCAAAAGCAGCGGTCGAAAGCATCAAGGCAAGGCCCGCAAGGGCAGCAGCAATTTTCATGTGTGAACTCCCTGTCACGACGTGGATGCGCAACCTTTAACTGTCCCGCAGGCAGGGGCAAGGGGGCTTGCCTCTGTGCAAAAATGCACAACACCGCGCCAAATTCATCGTATTGCACCAAAGCCCCCACAGGCGCATCTTCTGTCCAACGCAGAACAGGAGGCTTCGATGGCCCGTCTACCTACCTATTTCATCTCTCACGGCGGCGGCCCCTGGCCTTGGTTGCGCGACATGCGCCAGATGCTGGCCACTTTGGAAACCTCACTTGCCCACATGCCCAAGGAACTGCCCGAGGTTCCGAAAGCCATCCTGATGGTGTCCGGCCATTGGGAAGAATCCGATTTCGCCGTAATGTCATCGCCCGCCCCCGGCATGGTCTATGATTACGGCGGCTTCCCGCCCGAAACCTACAAGATCGTCTACCCCGCCCCCGGCGCGCCGGAACTGGCCGCCCGCACTGCGGACCTGTTGCGGGGCGCTGGCCTTCCGACGCATCTGGACCCCGGGCGCGGCTTTGACCATGGCACCTTTGCCCCGGCCTATGTGATGTACCCCAAGGCCGAAATCCCGATCTACCAGGTGTCGCTGCAACATGGCTATGATCCCGCGGCCCACTTCGCCATGGGCCGCGCCTTGGCCCCGTTGCGGGATGAAGGCGTTCTGATCGTCGGCTCGGGCCTGTCCTACCACAATCTGCGCCTGTTCGGGCCAGCCGGAAAGGCCCCCTCTGCCGCCTTTGACGCCTGGCTCGCCGACACGATGGCCCAAACCGGGGCCGCCCGCACCAAGGCCTTGATGGCATGGGACAAAGCCCCCTCTGCGCGCATCTGCCATCCGCAGGAAGACCACCTTGTGCCCCTGTTCGCGGCCCTTGGTGCAGCCGAGGACGAAGCGGCTACCGTGGTCTATCACGACACGAACGTCTTTGGCGGCATCACAGCGTCCAGCTACCGCATCGGCTAGGCGGGCGCGCCTTTGCGCCCCCCCCTGCGCGGCGATCCCCGGCGCGGCCAAGGCTGCCCGACGCCGCGCCTGCATTTTGGTTCGGACTGCGCCCGGGTTTTGAACCCCGGGCTGAATGGCCCTGATAGAAAAGGCCAGACAGCGCCGGTCCGGCCTGCCCAGCCGCCCACAAACAAGGCGCAGACGGGGCCAACAAGACCGTCAAAGATCGCGCCCCTTGCTTCATCTTGCGCGTGTGACCCCAAGCCAAGGGGCACCCCCCGGATCCGCCCCTTGGGCAGTACCGGAACGAAACTTGCCCCACCGCACGCGCGCCCTGCTCGGGATAGCCGAATGGCGTTGGACGATGCCCCCGACATGAACTGCGGCGCCCTGACAGGTGCCTGCCATCGCACAAGTTGTGCCGAGGTTCGCCTTCGGCTGATTTGCTGAACCGCCCTGCGGCCATGCCGCGTGTGTTCGGAATTGGCTGAAACCTCTCTTCGGCTTGCGGGGCCTGTCAGCTGTTTGCGGACAGGCGAAACCGCCCAACCAGCGATTCTTTTGCCAAATTGCCCCCACCCAGCAGCCTTTTTAAGAACGAACTGGCATCACAGGATGCGAAAATATTGTTCATTTCCCTATGCTTATCAATTTTCATTTTTTGGTTTGACAAAAGTCGGCTTACAGCTAACAAATGACACATCCAGCCGACTTGCTGGATTGAGGGGGGAGAAAATCTATGACCGAGGCCTTGCTTGAGGTCCGCGGGCTGACGAAGTCCTACGGCGGCATCGCAGCACTCCGGGATGGCAGATTTCGGCTCGAACCGGGCTCCGTACATGCGTTGTGCGGCGGCAATGGTGCGGGAAAATCAACGTTCCTGGGAATCGTGATGGGCATTCGTCAACGCGACAGCGGGACGATCTTGCGCAACGGCAAGGAAGTCACCTTTGACGGCCCCTCTGATGCCCTTGCCGCCGGTATCTCTATTATCGAACAAGAGCTTAACCCGGTTCCGGCGATGACAGTTGCCGAGAATATCTTTCTGGGCCGCGAGCCGCTGGCCCGTTTTGGCCGGGTTGATTTCCGCCAGATGAACGCCAAGGCCCAAGCGCTGCTGGATGGCCTGAATTTCTCCATCCGCGCCGATACGGTGATGATGGATCTGACCGTGGCCGAGTTGCAGCTGGTCGAGATTGCAAAAGCACTGTCCTACGATGCCGAAGTCATCTTCATGGATGAGCCGACATCTGCCCTTGGAGAGGCCGAGGCAGATCAGCTGTTCGCAGCAATCAAGACACTGAAGGAAAGGGGCAAGGGTATTGTTTACGTCAGCCACCGGCTTTCCGAGATCTTCAACATTGCCGACAGCTATACGGTGTTCCGCGACGGACAGTTTGTCGGAGACGGCAAGATTGCCGATGTTACCCGTGAGGGCCTGATCCAGATGATCGTCGGCCGCCCCCTGGCTGAAGAGTTCATCAAAGAGAACAAGCCTGAAACGAAGACGGTGTTGTCGGTTCGCAATCTTAATGCGCAACGGGGCGTCAAGGACGTGTCTTTTGACCTGCGCCAAGGCGAGATTCTGGCGCTGTATGGCCTGATGGGGTCAGGACGCAGCGAGATTTTCGAACGCCTTTTTGGCCTTTCCCCCGATCTGGGGGGCGAAATTCGCCTGAACGGCGATCTGATCGCCGTGGCCAGCCCGACAGAGGCGATCAACCATGGTCTGGCCTTCGTGACCGAAGATCGCAAAGGCTCTGGGCTGGTTCTGGCGGCAGATGTAAGGTCGAACCTTTGCATGGCCAGCCTTGACAGCATGGTCGTCGGCCCAATGATGAGCACGCGCAAAGAGGCCGGCGCGGCGCGGCGCATGATCGACATGTTCAAGATCAAGACCGCCACGGATCGGCTTGAGGTGTCTGGCCTGTCAGGCGGAAACCAGCAGAAAGTTGTCTTGGGCAAATGGTTTCTGACCAATCCCCGGATCCTGTTGCTGGATGAACCGACGCGCGGCGTCGATGTCGGTGCCAAGCGCGAGATTTACCGGGTGATGTCAGATTTCGCCTCTGCTGGTGGCGCTGTGATCATGGTCTCATCGGAAATCGACGAAGTCCTTGGCATGGCGGACCGGGCCATCGTCATGCGGGAAGGCCGCATCGCAGGAGAGATCGACCGCAAGGAACTGTCTGCGGAAAAGCTTGTCCATCTGGCTGCCTGAGCCGAAAACATTCTGGAGAACCAACTTGGCACACTCAAAATCCGGGGCATCCGGCGGCTCTGCACAAATGCTTGCCATCTATGCACAAAAATATGGCATCCTGATCGCACTGATCCTGGCCTGTGTCTTTCTGACATTTGCGAATGAGTACTTCCTGACCGGGCGGAACATTCTGAACGTTCTGCGGCAGACCTCGATCAATGGCATTCTGGCGATTGGCATGACATTCGTCATCCTGACCCGCGGGATCGACTTGTCGGTAGGCTCGGTTGTTGCCCTTGCCGGGGTTGTTTCCGCTTCACTTGCAACAACATCCAGCACGGCCATGGTTGCCGGTGGGCCCTACCCGGTTGCCCTTGCGCTGGCGGCGGGGCTGGCGGTTGGCATGGCCTGCGGCGCGGTGTCGGGCTTTGCGGTTTCCCGCTTCAATGTTCCGGCGTTTGTGGCAACGCTGGGCATGCTGTCGGCGGCACGTGGCCTGACCTTGATCTATGCGGGCGGCAAGCCGGTGCCGGAATTGAGCGACGCATATCGCTGGATCGGGACCGCTGATGTCGCAGGTATTCCGATGCCCGTGATTGCTTTCGCCATCGTCTTTCTGGTTGCGCTTTGGGTTTTGACCTCGACGCGCTTTGGCCGCCACGTTTACGCCGCTGGTGGAAATCCTCATGCGGCCAAAGTGTCTGGCATCAGCGTCCCGCGGGTTCGCCTGATGGTTTACGTCATCTCCGGCGGTCTGGCAGGCTTTGCGGGCATGATGCTGGCGGCACGGACGGGCTCGGCACTGACGCAGGCAGGTATTGCCTATGAACTGGACGCAATTGCCGCCGTGGTGATCGGGGGAACATCCTTGGCAGGCGGCATCGGCAAGGTCACCGGCACTGTGATCGGCGCACTGCTGATCGGCGTCATGAACAACGGGCTCGATCTGATCGGGGTCGAATCCTACTACCAGCAGGTCATCAAGGGGGGGCTGATCGTTGCCGCCGTGATGCTGGATCAGGCCCGACACAAATCGGCCTGAACGATACGGAATTGCCGGTCGCCATGGTGGCACCGTCATGAAAGTGCCAATCAAGGGAGGAGCACTAATGAAGAATGTACTCAAGTCGATGGTCGCAGTCAGCGCCCTGATGACGGCCATGCCGGCTGTGGCACAGGAACCGCTGAAGATCGGTGCAGCCGTCTACGGCCTGAACGCCGAGTTCATGCAGATCTGGGCAGCCGCACTTGAAAACCATCCCGCTGTCAAAGCCGGTATCGTCGAAGTGACGATTTTCGACGGCAAGTATGACGCGCTGGTTCAGCAAGAACAGTTCGAAACGATGATCACCCAGGGCTATGATGGCATCATCTTTGTGCCGATCGACATCGAGGCAGGTGCCGCTGCCGTTCAGGCGGCCAGCGATGCGGGCATCCCGGTTTTCGGCTCTAACACCCGTGTGAACAGCGAATTGCTGACCGCATATGTTGGCTCGGATGACGTGCAGTCGGGCTACATGGAAGCGAAATATGTGCTCGACAAGATTGGCTGCAAAGGCAATGTCGTGGTCATCGAGGGCCCAATCGGGCAATCCGCGCAGATCCAGCGGCTTGAAGGCAACCAGAAAGCACTGGCCGAATGCCCCGACGTCAAGGTGATCGAGCAGCAAACCGCCAACTGGAGCCGTGCCGAAGCACAGACCCTGATGGAAAACTGGCTGACCGCACATCCGGGCGAAATCGCTGGCGTCATCGGCCAGAACGATGAAATGGCCTTGGGTGCCATCGAAGCAATCAAGGGCGCCAAGCTGAACGTCAGCGATTTCGCCATCGCGGGCATCGACGGCATCACCGACGCTTTGTTGGCTGTGAAGGCTGGCGACATGGCGTCGATCCTGCAGGATGGCGCGGCACAAGCTCAGGGCGCGCTGGATCTTGCGATTGCGGCCAAGATGCCGGACTACAAGCCGATGTCGGAAATCTGGACACAATACAGCGACATGCCGTGGAACGACGGCAAGGACAAAGCCTATCTTGTGCCGTGGACGCCGGTCACCGCCGACAACGTCGACGCGCTTCTGGCGTTGCGCAAGTAATCTGCACTGATCAAAAATCGGCCCGAAGCACCCCTTGCTTCGGGCCGGGTTCATCAACTTCACTTTAGGATTTCTGCCATGGCTACAGGGCCTGCCTCCCTTGATTTTGACTTTCCGCTTTCGGGCAAGACGGCGGTGGTGACTGGCGCAGGGTCCGGGATCGGTGCCGCGATTGCCGAGGCTTTTGCCAGCAAAGGTGTTCGCCTTGCTTTGCTTGATCTTGATCTTGCCAATGCCAAGGCGAAGGCTGCCGAATTCGGTAATGCCGAGGCCTTTGGATGCAATGTCGCCGACCCCACGTCGGTTGAAACGGCCATTCAGGCCGTAATCGCGAAATTTGGCCGGATTGATATTCTGGTCAACAGCGCTGGAATTGTCGATCTGGCCCCAGCCGAGACCATCTCTTTGAAGGCTTGGCAGCGCACTTTGGATGTAAACCTGACCGGCAGCTTTCTGATGGCCCAAGCGGTGGGGCGTCAGATGATCGCCCAGGGCGGCGGCAAAATCATCAACCTTGCCTCTCAGGCAGGCACGGTGGCGATTGACGAACATGTGGCGTATTGCGCGTCAAAATTCGCCGTCATCGGCATGACCAAGACCCTGGCTCTGGAATGGGGCAAATACGGGATCAACGTGAATTCGATTTCTCCGACCGTAGTGCTGACGGATCTGGGCAAGAAAGCCTGGGCAGGCCCCAAGGGCGATGCCATGATCGGCCAGATCCCCATGGGCCGCTTTGCGGAACCCTGCGAAATTGCAGCGGCGGCGATCTTCCTTGCCTCGGACGCGGCATACATGATCAACGGCGCCGATCTGATGATCGACGGCGGCTTTACTATCAAATAAAGAACAGGCGAACCAATGCAAAGATTCCTCAACAACCCCGATGACATCGTTGATGAAACGGTCGCCGGTTTCGTCAAAGCACACCGCGATCTGGTTCGGCTTGATGCTGTCAATCCCCGTGTCGTTATCGCCAGGAATGCGCCGGTCAAGGGCAAGGTCGGCATTGTGACCGGCGGTGGTTCGGGCCACGAGCCTGCTTTTATCGGCTATGCGGGCCGGAATATGGTCGATGCGGTAGCGGTGGGCGAATTGTTTTCCTCGCCAACCGCAAAAAGCTTTATCGACGCGATCAAGGCCGCTGACGGCGGTGCCGGGGTTGCCGTGCTTTATGGCAACTATGCCGGCGACAATATGAATGTGAAAATGGCCAGCAAGATGGCGGCCAAAGACGGCATCAAAGTCGCCACTGTTGTGGCGAATGATGACGTCTGTTCTGCCCCGATGACAGAGCGTGCCAAACGTCGCGGCGTTGCGGGTGAGATTTTCATGTGGAAAATGGGCGGCGCGAAAGCTGCCGAAGGGGCCAGCCTTGAAGAGGTCATTGCCACCGCGCAAAAGGCCATTGATGGCTGTCGTTCGGTTGGTGTCGGCCTTGGCCCCTGCACCCTGCCAGCGGTTGGGCATCCGAATTTCCAGATCGAGCCGGGAAAAATGGAAACCGGCATCGGCCATCACGGCGAGCCGGGCACCAAGCTTGAAGACCTGAAAACCGCCAATGAGGTGGCCGATGACATGGTCAAGATCGTGATGGACGATCACGATCTGCCCGCCGGTGGCGAGGTTGCGGTTCTGGTTTCGGGATTGGGCGCTACGCCGATCAACGAACTTTACGTTCTGTACGACCGGATCGAAAGCCAGATCGAGGCGCGCGGCCAAACCGTGTACCGCGCCTATGTTGGCAACTATTTCACATCGCTGGAAATGGTGGGGGCAACGCTGACGGTTCTGGCGCTTGACGCTGAACTCAAGCGTTTGCTCGATGCCGAAACCGCCTGCGCTGGCTTTTGAGAGGTAGATGAAATGACCGGAGTTGCGAACAAGGGTGCGGGCGACATCATTGCCGATGTGGCAGCCATTATTGTGGAAAACAAAGCCTATCTATCGGAAATCGACGGCAAAATTGGCGACGGAGATCATGGTGTCAACATGGCCAAGGGGTTTGGCCGGGCGGCGGAACGGCTGACTGGCGGCGAAACGCTGGATGAGGCGATGCAGGTTCTGTCCGGGGTTCTGATGTCTGAGATCGGTGGCTCGATGGGGCCGCTTTACGGGATGATGTTTTCCGATATGGCCGACGCGGTTGCAGGCAAGGACATCATCGCCCCGGCAGACTTTGCCACAATGCTGCGCGCAGGGCTTGCTGGGGTGCAGGAAATCGGCTCTGCCAAAGTGGGTGACAAGACGTTGCTGGACTGTCTGGTGCCTTCTGTCGACAGCTTTGAGGGTGCGATCAGTGCGGGCGAGGGCTTTGCCGAAGCGCTTGAGTTGATGAAGGCGGCGGCGACCGTTGGTCGGGATAGCACCATCGACCTTGTGGCCAAAATCGGCCGATCCTCGCGCTTGGGTGAACGATCGCGTGGCGTCCTCGATGCGGGGGCAACGTCTTGCTGCATGATCCTGTGTTCTTTGGCCGACGGGATGGTAAAACGGCTGAACTGACCTTAGCAATCGCTTGCATACACCGGGGCGTTCTCACAGAGTTGGCACATGCAGGCGATTGATAGTCCCTTTCTTCAGGTCTTCTTCCGGACGGTCGCGTACCGGCTTGAAAAAAGCCGCGATGAACTTTGCGGCCTTGATGGTGAAATTGGCGATGGCGACCATGGCACATCCATGGCGAATGGATTTGCTGCCATTGTGTCCGCCTTGCGCGACGTCAAGGTGCTTGAGCAGCCGCCCGGTGTGCTGCTGCGCAAGGCGTCAGCGGCGTTTCTAAGCGATGTCGGCGCAACCGTTGGCCCGCTTTACGCCAGTGCCTTGTTGCAGGCGGGCAAGGTGCTTGATGGCCGACCTGATCTGCCGCTCAGCGAACTGAGCACATTTCTTGCGGCTCTGACGGATGGCATTGCATTTCGCGGCAAGGCGCGCGCGGGCGACAAGACCATGCTGGATGCCTGGCTGGCCGCCGCCCATGCCGCACGGGCCCAGGAAGCGCTTGGCGCCCCCCCCAGCCAGGTCGCGCAGAAAGCCGCCGAAGCCGCCGAGGCCGAGGCACGCGCCACCGCAACCATGATCGCATCACGCGGTCGCGCTGCCCTGTTGAAAGAGCGCAGTCTGGGGCATCAGGATCCCGGAGCCGTTTCCGCCGCGCTGATCGTGCGGGCACTGTCGGATGTCATTTTCGATGTCCAGGAGCCGGGGCAATGAGCAGCGCTTCGAACGATGGGCCGGGGCGTGGTCAAGACCGGTTGCGGGCCGCCCCCCCCGGCCCCCAACGATCTGCGCTGCGCTTTGGCGAAGACCCGCTGGTCTGGGCAAGCTGGCTTTACTACGAGGAAGGTCTGACGCAGGGGGAAGTCGCGGATGCGATGAACGTGTCCCGGCCGACAGTGAACGCTTATCTTGCGGATGCCCGATCAAAAGGCATCGTGAACATATCAATCTCTGCCGAGCGCCTGAAATCACTGTCGATTGCACGCCTGTTGCAGGACCATTTCGGGCTGGACGAATGTCTGGTGATCCCCGGCGAAGGTGGCGAACGGTCGCTGATTGACCGGCTGGGTGCAGCGGGGGCGCAGGCGCTTGGTTGGCTGGTGCGGTCTGGTGATACGGTGGGGATAACCTGGGGGCGGACGATGCTGGCCGTGGCGCAGGCCACGGAAAACCGGGGTTTGAAGGATATTCGGGTGGTGCAGGCCACCGGAGGCACCACAGCGGTCATCGACTATACCCCCGAGGCTTGTGCCCGCCGACTGGCCGAAGCGCTTGGCGCGCGGTCAATCCCGATCTCGGCACCGGCCATTCTGTCGTCACCCGAAGCCAAAATGATGCTGATGAACGAGCCGGTGGTCGCCGAACAGATCGCCAATCTGGGGCAGTTGGACCGGATCATTTGTGGCGTGTCGTCGCTGCGCGCGAATTCCACCATCCATTCCAGCGGCTTTTTCGACAGCGCCTTGCAGCAGCATGACCATTATCACAATGCCATCGGGTCCATCGCAGGTCGGTTCATTGATGCGCATGGCAATCAGGTCGATGGCCCGCTGACCAACAGGACATTGGGGATCGAGCTGAGCCAGCTTTGCAAGGTGCCGACCCGCGTGCTGGTAGCCGGTGGTTATGACAAGGTGCAGGCGATTCTGGCGGCACTGCGCGGTGGATATGCCAGCGTCCTTGTCACCGATGCTGCGACCGGTGAAGGCATTCTGCGCGCCGACGGGGCCGAAACCGAACCACCGCGGCAACCGCGCCTTGCCCCGGTTGGGCAGCCAGCGCTTTTCGACACCCGCAGCCGGGTCAAGAAATTCATCAATGCGCCGCGCGATGCGGTGTCACAATCTGTGGATGGGGCGCTGCGGGCATTCCCGCAGTTCATTGCACCCATCGAATCGACGATGCAGGCCATTCGGGCCAGCACCCCTCCGCGTGACGGCAAAGTTGGTCTGGTCATCGGTGGTGGTGCCGGGCATGAGCCTTGTTTTCTGGGCTATGTCGGGCGCGGGTTGGCCGATGCGGTGGCCGTCGGCAACGTCTTTGCCTCACCGCCGCCGGACCGGATTCTGACCTGTACCCGATCCGCGTCGACGGGGGCCGGGGTGCTTTACATCTATGGTAACTATACCGGTGATGTGATGAATTTTGACATGGCCGCCGAATTGGCGGCAAGCGAAGGCATCGAGGTTCGCACCGTCCTGACGACCGATGATGTCGCATCTTCGGCTGCCGAAGATCGTGCTGGCAGGCGCGGCACGGCGGGGAATGTCTTTGTGTTCAAGATTGCCGGTGCTGCCTGTGATCGGATGTATACGCTGTCCGAATGTGAACGGCTGGCCCGCAAGGCCAATGCCGCCACCTTTACCATGGGTCTGGGATTGGAGCCGTGTTCACTTCCCGAAACGCAGCGGCCCAGCTTTCGGTTGGGCGAAAATGACATGGAGGTCGGAATCGGCATCCACGGCGAACCCGGCGTGACGCGCCAATTGCTGGAACCTGCCGATGCAGCTGCCGACCGCATTTTTGACCGGTTGATGAGCGAGATGCAGCTGCCGCGTGGTGCGCGGGTTGCCCTGCTGGTCAACTCGCTGGGCGGCACCCCGATGATGGAACTTTTCATCCTGAACCGCCGGATACAGCAGCGGCTTACGGCCCGGAATATCACCATCACCCGCTGTCTGGTCGGGCACTATTGCACATCCCTGGATATGGTCGGCGCGTCGATCACATTGATGAAGCTTGATGACGAGCTTCTTGATCTGTTCGACCACCCCTGCGCCGGATTCGCCTGGCCGACGACATCTTGACTGGCCGCTGAACCAGTTCGGCCCGCACGTGGTTTAACGATCTGCGTCTATTTCGACTGACGCTCGGGGCCGACAAGGGATACGACAGCGCCGACTTCGTCGCTGACCCGCGGCAGGCCTGCATGCCGCGCAGAAATCGCGGTAATCCGCCATCAATGGGCCGAACCACCCGGCCAGTAAGCGCTTCCCTGTCAATCAAACCCCGAAAGCGGCTTGAAAAGGCCTTCGGCTGGGCCAATTCCGCTATCGTGGCATTCAGCGGCTGCGGTCGCGCTTCGTCCTGACGATGGCCGCCAACACCCTCGCCAGACTGGCCAGGCTGTTGGCCGCAAAAGGGATAAACCACAGCCAGGGGCCCGATAAAACCCTGCCATTGCGGCAGCCAATCAGCCTCATTGACCAAACAGAAGAACATTTCCCTGCGCCCGGACTATTTCAGCGGCGCGTCAAGACCCGGCCCAACACCGACGCAGCGCGGGCCTTCAACTTGCAATCACGGCATTGCATTTATGTCAGCGCGCCCCCGCCTAAGGTTTGAACCACTGATGCAACCCAGCCTCATCCTGGCGCGGCCGAACCGCACACTTCGCACAGCACTTGCTTGGATTGCGTCGACGGGATCACACAATCTGACCGCAGGTCAAACACCTGCGGTTAATGCTCTGGGCCGTCAGTGCCGGGCTTGGCCAGCAAGAACAACCATCGCAGTGCAAGAACGCAAAGGGCAAACCAGATCGCCCTCCTGCATTCACATGATTTCCGACCCTTAGCTATCCATCTTCAGCGCCGCAATGAACGCTTCCTGCGGGATCTCGACCTTGCCAAACTGGCGCATCTTTTTCTTGCCGGCCTTTTGCTTTTCCAGCAGCTTCTTCTTCCGGGTGGCGTCGCCACCATAGCATTTGGCCGTTACGTCTTTGCGCATGGCTGACAAAGTCTCACGCGCAATAACGCGCCCACCAATCGCCGCCTGAATCGGGATTTTGAACATGTGGCGGGGAATCAGGTCTTTCAGTTTTTCAACCATGGCGCGGCCTCGGGCCTCGGCACGGTCGCGGTGGACCATCATCGACAGGGCATCGACGGGTTCGTCGTTGACCAGAATCGACATTTTGACAAGGTGATCCTCGCGGTATTCCGAAAGCGTGTAATCGAAAGAGGCATAGCCCTGCGTGACCGACTTCAGGCGATCGTAGAAGTCGAACACCACCTCGGCAAGCGGCAGATCATAAA
>CAZCFC010000028.1:0-18074 GCA_964497815.1 uncultured Cypionkella sp. | reverse complement strand
ACAACATAGGCGGGCACGCCCGCCGCCTCGGCCAGAGCGCGGCGCTTGGCTTTCAGGGCTGAAAGCAGGCTGGCGTCTTCTTCTGAAACAAGGGTTTTCACGGCCACGCGTGGCACGGCGCGGTCAACGGTATCGCGGCGCAGGGTGATGGATTCCTCTCCGCGCAGGATCGGGCGGGCGGAATCGGTCATCCGCAGCGCGCCAAAACGGTCAGGGTCGGGGCGCACCAGATCGCGCCCCATCATCTGCCGGAACACCGCGCCCCAAGCCGGTTTCGACAGATCGCGCCCCACAGCAAAGGTGGGCAGGGCATCATGGCCCTTTTCGCGCACTTTTGGCGTCGGATTTCCGGTAAGAATATCAATCAGATGGCCCGCGCCGAAGTATTCCCCCGTCCGCAGGATCGCCGACAGAGCCTTGCGCACGGCATCGGTGGCATCGAACACAAGCGCGGGTCGATCACACAGATCGCAGTTGCCGCAGGGTTCGGCCGCCTCGCCGAAATAACCAAGTAAGACCTGACGGCGACAGCCCACAGCCTCGGCCAGACCCAGCAAGGCGTTCAGACGGCCATGGTCGGCGTTTTTGCGTTCGGGCGGGGCAATCCCTTCATCGATCTGGGTGCGGCGCAGCCGGATATCGTCGGGACCGTAGAGCGTCAGCGTTTCCGCCGCCGCGCCATCGCGCCCCGCACGGCCGATTTCCTGATAATAGCCCTCGATGGATTTGGGCAGATCGGCATGGGCGACCCAGCGGATATCGGGCTTGTCGATGCCCATTCCAAAGGCAATCGTGGCCACCACGATCAGGCCATCTTCCTGCTGGAACCGGATTTCGACGCGGCGGCGATCCTCGGCATCCATCCCTCCGTGGTAGTGGCAGGCCGAATGTGCCTCGGCCCGCAAAGCCTGTGCGAGGGTTTCGGTTTTCGCGCGGGTGGCGCAATAGACGATACCCGATTGCCCCCTGCGCGAAGCGGCAAAGCCCAGAATCTGGTCGCGCGGCTTGTCCTTGACCGCAAAGGCTAGGTGGATATTCGGCCTGTCAAAACCGCGCAGAAAGGTTGACGGCGGCGCACCATCGAACAGGCGCGTGACCATCTCGGCCTGCGTTTCCTCATCCGCGGTGGCGGTAAAGGCCGCCAAAGGCACGCCCAAGGCGCGGCGCAACTCACCAATCCGCAGGTAATCGGGGCGGAAATCGTGGCCCCATTGCGACACGCAATGCGCCTCGTCCACCGCGATCAGGGTGCAGTTGATCCGGCGCAGCATCGGCACGGTGCCCGCCGCCGCCAAGCGTTCAGGCGCCATATACAGCAGTTTCAGGCGGCCCTGATCCAGCGCTGCAAACACCTCTTCGGTTTCTGCATCGGTGTTGCCCGAGGTCAGCGCCCCCGCCTCAACCCCCGCAGCCTTCAGCGCCCGCACCTGATCCCGCATCAGCGCGATCAAGGGCGAAATCACAACCGTCACGCCATCGCGGCACAGGGCAGGCAGTTGGAAACAAAGCGACTTTCCGCCCCCGGTGGGCATGATCGCCAATGTGTTCCGCCCTGCCAGCACCGCATCGACAATCTCTTCCTGACCGGGGCGGAAACCGGGGAAGCCGAAGATCGAGGATAGCAGGCCATGCGCGTCTGACATTTGCACTTCAAAATCGCCACGCCCCAAGAGGCGCGGAAGGGGTTAAAATCAGTAAAACGCCAGTTGATTGCGTTCGAGCAGGATTTGCAGGCCATAGACAACCAGCAGCACCACCAGAGGCGCGAAATCCAGACCGGCAGCCGAAGGAATGAACCGTCGCACCTTGTCATAAACCGGCTGCAAAATGCGGTTCAGTCCGCTCCAGGCTTGCGCCACAAGGGGCTGCCGATGGTTCAGCACCTGAAAATTGATCAGCCAGCTCATGATGAAATGGGCGAGGATGATCCATTTGACCACAAACAGGATCAGTTGCAGCAATTCGTACACGTTGGACATGCGAAGGCTCCGGCCACTAGGGATTGTGGCAGAGGTAACGCCAGCACCCCCAAAGCACAATGGTTTCCGCAGCGTTTTGCTTGACGATCCGCACCGGCGCAGGCAGGGCAGGGACCGGAGGTGCCGCATGTATCCTTATCTGCGTATGGCCAAAGAGGTCTGGAAATTCCGCAACGCGCCCAGATTGTCGATCCTTGAACCGCATATCAGCACGCATCGCATCTGGCCCGTCGATCTGGACCCGTGGCGCGAGTTGAACAACGGCCGGACGCTGACCCTGTTTGATCTGGGCCGTATTCCGATGTCTTTGCGGATGGGCTTTCGGGATGTGGCGCGCGCCCATGGGTGGGGCATCACGGTTGCGGGCAACTCGACCCGCTATCGCCGCCGGGTGACGCTGTTTCAAAAGCTGACGCAGGTCAGCCGGGTTTTGGGCTGGGACGCCCGCTTTGTCTATCTGGAGCAAAGCTTCTGGCGCGACGGCGACTGCACGGCCTCGATGCTGTTGCGGTCTGCCTTTATCCGCAAGGGGGGGATGGTGCCTCCGGCTGAGGTGCTGCGGGCGCTGGGTCAGCCGGTGGCAAGCCCGCCGCTGCCCGATTGGGTACAGGCCTGGATTGACGCGGATGCAGATCGCGTCTGGCCCCCGGCCTTGCCGCTGTAAGGCTTTCGCTTGCCAGCCCGCCCGGTTTCAGGCTTGATCCCGGCAAAGGCCGCGACCAGGCCGGAACAGGGGGACCGAATGGCCGTCACACAGCGCAAACGCATCTGGGGCTGGTTTTTTTTCGATTGGTCCAGTCAGCCCTACAACACCCTGTTGCTTACGTTCATCTTTGGCCCCTATTTCGCAGAAATCGCCCGTGGCCACTATATGGGCGCGGGGATGGAGGCAGAGGCCGCCAAGGCCGCAGCACAGGCATATTGGGGCTTTGGCCTGGCCATAGCGTCGGTCGCAATCGCCGTGTTTGCGCCCATTCTGGGTGCGATCGCGGATGGCACCGGGCGGCGGCTGATCTGGGTGTGGATCTTTTCGGCCTTTTATGTCGGCGGATCTTCGGCGCTTTGGTATGTGGCGCCGGGCGGACAGCAGGATACGTTGCTTTGGGCTGTCACCTTCTTTGGCATCGGCTTTGTGGGGATGGAGTTTGCCACGATCTTCACCAACGCCCTTATGCCGTCCCTGTCCGATCATGATGAACTGGGCGCGATTTCGGGGTCCGGCTTTGCCTTTGGCTATCTGGGCGGCCTGTTCGCGCTGACGATCGTGTTGCTGCTTTTGGCCGAAAACGCCACCACCGGCAAGACTCTGCTGGGTATTGATCCCTTGTTCGGGCTGGACGCCGAGTCGCGCGAAGGCACGCGGGCGGTGGGGCCCTTCACCGCGCTTTGGTATGCGGTCTTCATGATCCCGTTCTTTGCCTGGGTGAAAGAGCCGAAAACCGAAGCCCGGAGGCTGAACATCAGTGCGGCCATGGCCAGCCTGGTCGACCTGCTGAAAAGCCTGCGCTATCGACGCAGTCTGTCGGCCTATCTGCTGTCTTCGCTTTTCTACCGCGATGCACTGAACGCACTTTATGGGTTCGGTGGTATCTATGCCTCGGGCGTGCTGAACTGGTCGATCATCCAGATCGGCACCTTCGGCATTGTCAGTGCGATCACCGCGATGGTGGCAAGCTGGCTGGGTGGGCGTGCCGACAAACGCTATGGTCCCAAGCCGGTGATTTCCGTGTCTATCGTGTTGCTGATCGTGGTTTGCCTTGTCATCGTCGGTATGACGCGCGAAAACGTCTGGGGCATTGCGATGGACCCGGCTTCGACCACACCCGACATCGTGTTCTACATCTGCGGCGGGCTGATCGGGGGGGCGGGCGGCACGCTGCAAGCTGCAAGCCGCACGATGATGGTGCGTCACACAACCCCAGACCGCGCGACCGAGGCCTTTGGTCTTTTTGCCCTGTCGGGTAAGGTGGCTTCGTTCATTGCGCCCTTCCTGATCGGTGTTGTGACGACAGCAAGCGGATCGCAGCGCATCGGCATTTCGCCGATGATCGTGCTGTTCCTCATCGGACTGGTTCTGCTATTCTGGGTGAAACCAAGGGGCGAACAGGTATGATCCGCAGACTTTTGTTATGTGTCGCCCTGTTGGCCCCGATGCCCGTGCAGGCCGAAAAGCTGGCCAACAAGCTGTTCGGCGCAATGGGCTCTCCGTCCATGCAAGACCCTATGCCTGTCGGTTCCTACGCGCGCGGCTGCGCGGCGGGGCTGGTGCAATTGCCGGAAACCGGGCCGTCCTGGCAGGCCATGCGGCTGTCACGGAACCGCAACTTCGGGCAGCCGGAACTGGTCAACTTTCTGATCGGCCTGTCACAGGCCGCCCAGCAGATCGGGTGGGCAGGGCTTTACATCGGCGACATGAGCCAGCCGCGCGGTGGCCCGATGACAAGCGGCCACGCCAGCCACCAGATCGGCCTTGACGCCGATGTCTGGATGCTGCCGCCGTCGCGCCTTGATCTGTCGCGGCGCGAGCGGGAAGATATAAGCTCGATCCCGGTGCGGTCGGCGGATCAGAAATCGGTCACCGCCAACTGGACACCCCGGCATCAGGCGCTGTTGCGCGCTGCAGCGTCTGATCCACGCATCGACCGCATTTTTGTCGCGGCCGCCGTGAAGATCGAGATGTGCAAGACCGCCACCGCCGCTGACAAGAAGTGGCTGCAAAAGATCCGTCCGGTGGCCGGCCACGACACCCATTTTCATGTGCGCCTGAAATGCCCCAAGGGCGCGCGGCTGTGCGAGACGCAAAAACCCACGGTTTCAGAGCTGTCCAAGGGTGGCAATGGCTGCGACGACACGCTGATGTACTGGGTGACGGATTACCTGAACCCGCCCAAACCGACCAAAAAGCCGAAAAAGCCCAAGGTCGAAGAGCCACCAGAAAAAGGTCCGCGTCAGTTCACCATGGCCGATCTGCCGAGCCAATGCATGGATGTTCTGCAAGCCCGCTAGCATTGACAGGGCCTTGGCTTCGGCGGTAAAGCGCTGCTTCCCGATCCTGGGATCAAGTCTCCGCGACCTTGTAAAAAACGGAATGCAATATGAAACAACTTGCTGCTGGCATCCTTGCCATGGCCGCCATCGTGGTGGCATCCAACATCCTTGTGCAATACCCGATTGGCCAATGGCTGACATGGGGGGCGTTCTCTTACCCTTTGGCCTTTCTGGTATCCGATCTGGTTAACCGTTTTCACGGGGCTGCCGCTGCCCGCCGTGTGGTCTATGTGGGGCTGATCGTCGGGTTGATCTGTTCCTTTATCGGCACCCAGATCATCGGTGATTTCGGACCGCTGGTCACGTTGCGCATCGCCATCGGTTCGGCCCTGGCCTTTCTGATCGGGCAATTGCTTGACATCGCCCTGTTTGACCGCCTGCGACGGTCGGCCTGGTGGCGCGCGCCGTTCCTGTCGACGCTGCTGGGGTCCACTGCCGATACGATGATCTTCTTCACCATCGCGTTTTCCGCAGGCATGGTCTGGCTGGAGCCGGGCAATGACGTGTCCTGGGCGAATGCGCCGGTGGCCCTGCTGGGTTTTGGCCCCGAAGTGCCGCTGTGGATGTCGCTGGGTCTGGCCGACTTCTGCGTCAAGATTGCGGTCGATTTGGCGGCACTTTTGCCCTTCCGTCTGGCAATCGCAAAATACGCGGCACGGGTTGCGTAAATTCTTTTGACAAACACAAAATCTGTGCCAGATTTGCGTTATCGGCAACATTTTGAAAGGAGGTGACCCAGTGTCTAGAGTGATATTGGAGAGCGGTGTCGGGACAGTCATGGGGGGTGTTTTCTAGGGGCAGCCCCCTGGTGAAACAGACCTCAGATTGGGCTTTTGATACCTAACTGGCCCATCTCCTTAGATCTCGGAAAGGGTTGCCGCACTCCGGCAACCCTTTCTCTTTTTGATTTGCCCGGATAGTTTGCACCGATGTTGTGGATCACTGAAACTATCTCGATCGCTGATTGGGAGCTGTCCGAAAACTTTGTCCGATCCTCGGGGCCGGGCGGTCAAAACGTTAACAAAGTGTCCACGGCCGTGGAATTGCGATTCGAGGCGGAACGTTCGCCAGCCCTGGGGCCTGCGGTCAAGGCGCGGTTGAAAAAGCTGGCCGGGCGGCGTTGGACGCTGGAAGGGGCTATCGTCATTCAAGCTGATGAAACCCGCAGTCAGGCCCGCAACCGCGAACTGGCCCGTGAGCGGCTGGCCGACCTGATCCGGGCCGCGCTTGTGGCCCCCAAACGGCGGGTGGCGACCAAGCCGACCTATGGCAGCCAGTTGCGCCGCGTGGCCGCCAAGGTGCAGCGCGGCGAGGTCAAGGCCCTGCGTGGCAAACCAGGAGACGAGGAATGACGCTGGCCGCCTTGGCTGCGGAAGCGGCCGCGCATTGGGGCGGGCAGATCGTGCGCCTGATCCGCAACCGCGAAAATGCGGTGTTCGAAATGGCGCTGCCTGCGGGCCGGGCGGCGTTGCGTCTGCATCGCCAGGGCTATCAGGACGATGCCGCGATCCGGTCCGAACTTTGGTGGTGTGCGGCGTTGGCGGCGCAGGGCGTGGCTGTTCCTGCGGCATTGCCCGCGCAGAACCGCGCGATGCTGGTGCGGCTTTCCACGGGGCGCAATGCGTCGGCCATCGCGTGGGTCGAGGGTGACGCACTGGGCGAGGCGGGCCAGCCCTTTCCCCAACCCTTGCCGATCGTTCTGCAACGTCATTACGCCTTGGGCCGCCTGCTGGCTGATTTCCACGCGGCAACTGATCGGCTGACCCTGCCCGCAGATTTCACGCGTCCCCGTTGGGATATTGCAGGATTGGTTGGAGAAAAGCCGTTCTGGGGGCGGTTCTGGGATCATCCGCTGGCCAGCCCTGCGCAGTCTGCAACCTTGCTCTGTGCCCGCAATTATCTGACTGACTGGCTGACCGAGCATGCGAAAACCGGCGATTTCGGCCCGATCCATGCCGATGTGCTGCGAGAAAATGTATTGGTGAATGATCGTTCGCTATCCTTGATCGACTTTGACGATTCCGGCTTTGGGTTTCGCTTGTATGATCTTGGCACGGTGCTTTCGCAGAACCTGTATGAGCCGCACTACCTTGAAATCCGTGATGCTTTGATCGCAGGCTATGCCGCAACACGCCCCGTGACCGTCGAACTTGCAGAGGTCTTCACTCTGGCCCGCTGTTGCGCGTCGGTGGGTTGGGCCGCACCGCGCTTGCCGCCTGATGATCCCGTGCATCGCAGCCACATTGCCCGGGCAGTGATGTGGGCCGAACGGTTGCTGGCCTAGACCACCACGTCCTGCGCCACCTGTTCCCCGACGCCGAACACGCGTTTATAGCGTTCGATTTCATCCTTTGGTCCCAAGGCTTTGCCCGGATTGTCGGACAGCTTGACGGTTGGCCGTCCGTTGGCCGATACGGCCTTGCACACCAGACTGAACGGCGCCAACGCGTCGCCCGGAACCAGATTGCGGAAGTCATTGGTCAGCATGGTGCCCCAGCCAAAGGACACCTTCACCCGGCCCGAGAATTGACGATGCAAGCGCTCGATCTGCTCGACGTCCAGACCGTCCGAGAAGATCACCAGCTTGGCGGTTGGATCCTCGCCGCGTTCACGCCACCAGCGGATGGCATTTTCCGCCCCCGTCGCCGGATCGCCCGAGTCAATCCGGATGCCGGTCCAACTGGCCAGCCAATCGGGCGCATTTTTCAGGAACCCGATGCTGCCATAGGTATCAGGCAGCATGATGCGCAGATTGCCGTCATGTTCTTCATGCCAATCGGCCAGAACCTGATAGGGCGCCTGCGCCAGTTCGGCATCGGAATTGGCCAGTGCCGAATACACCATCGGCAATTCATGAGCATTCGTTCCGATTGCCTCGATGTCCCGCCGCATTGCCACGCGGCAGTTGCTTGTCCCGGTGAATTTTGCGCCCAGACCTTCTTGCATGGCTTGCACACACCAATCCTGCCACAGAAAGGAATGCCGCCGCCGCGTGCCAAAATCGGCAATTTTCAGGCCGTCAATCGCCCGAAGCCGTTCAATCTTTTCCCAAAGCCGCGTCATCGCGCGCGCATACAGCACCTGCAGTTCAAACTTGCCCAGCTTGGTCAGAACCGCGCGACTGCGCAGTTCCATGATCACCGCCAATGCCGGTATCTCCCACAGCATCACCTCGGGCCACTTGCCTTCAAAGGTCAGTTCATACTGGCCGTCTTTCTTTTCCAGATGGTAGGGCGGCAGGCGCAGCCCTTCGAACCACTCCATGAAATCGGGGCGGAACATCTGGCGTTTGCCATAAAACGTGTTGCCTCGCAGCCAGGTGCTTTCGCCGCGCGTCAAGGACAGGCCGCGCACATGATCCAGTTGTTCGCGCAACTCGCCTTCATCTATCAGATCGGCCAGCCGGATTTTGGTGGTGCGATTGATCAGGCTGAAAGTGACGTAAGTATCCGGCTTGTTACGAAAAATAGACTGACACATCAACAACTTGTAAAAGTCAGTGTCGATCAAAGATCGCACAATCGGGTCGATTTTCCAGTTGTGATTGTGCACCCGAGTGGCAATGTCGACCATGATGGATGCCTTTCCAAACCTGAATTTCTCGCTTTAGACCAAGTTAGACACCCGGAAACAAGCGTAAATCCGGGGTCAATCTGCCAAAATCACCCCCGCCGAGCGCATCTGCGCCTTCATCTCTGCCATGGACCCGCCCAGATCAATCGCCCGGCACGCGCCCTCCAGCACCGTGACAACATAGCCCAGACGCACGGCATCCAGTGCCGAATAGGCGACGCAAAAATCCGTGGCCAGCCCCACCAGTGTCAGGGTTGTCACCCCGCGCGCGCGCAGATAGCCGTCAAGGCCCGTGGGGGTGGTACGATCATTTTCGAAGAACGCCGAATAGCTGTCTATGCCCGGTCGAAAGCCTTTGCGGATCACCAGTTGCGCCGCATCGGTGCGCAGATCGGTGTGAAAAGCCGCGCCCACGCTGCCCTGTACACAATGGCGCGGCCACAGCACTTGGACGCCGTAGGGCACCTCCATCGTTGAAAACGGGTTCGCGCCGGGATGATTGTCAGCGAATGAGGAATGGTTCTCTGGATGCCAATCCTGGGTCAGCACCACCACCGGGAAATCCCCCATCAGCGCATTGACGCGCGGTATGATCGCGTCGCCCATCGCCACCGCCAACGCTCCACCGGGGCAGAAATCATTCTGCACGTCGATCACGATCAAAGCTTCGCTCAGGTCACGCATCCGGTTTCTCCGTGTCAAAGGATCGGCGATTGGATAAGGATGGGCCTAGGACTGGGCAATGGAAAGTGGAAAAATGCGCAAAGCACTGGTGTTCGGGGCCTCGGGCCAGATGGCACGCGCTTTGGTGCCGATGTTGGCTGCACAGGGCTGGCATGTGGATGCGGTCACGCGCGGCGGGCGTGATTTGCCGCCCGCACTGGCCGATCTTGCCCGCCATCTGCCGCACGCGGAAAGCCGTGCCGCGACCATCCGCGCCGAGGGTGGTTATGACGCCGTGTTTGATCCGATGGCCCTGACTGCGGCCGATGCTGCTGATCTTTTGACTGCCCGCGCGGATGTTGGACAGTACTGTGTGATCTCGACCGCGTCCATTTATGCAGACGGGCAGGGCCGCAGTCTGGAGTCGGCAGGGGACACGGGCTTTCCCGAATTTCCGCGGGAGATCACCGAAAACCAACCCACTGTCGCCGCCGGTGATGGCTATTCATCCGGCAAGGTGGCCATGGAAAAGGCATTTTGCCAGGCCCCGGCCACCATCCTGCGCCCCGGTGCGATCTATGGCATCGGCGCACGCCATCCCCGCGAGTGGTGGTTCGTCAAACGTGCGCTGGATGGGCGTAAACGGGTGCCGTTGGTGGATGCTGGGCAGAATATCTTTCACACGTCGTCGGCCATCGGCATTGCGTCTCTGGCAAGTTTTTGTCTTAATAATCAGCAGTATGGCGTCTTCAATGCCGCCGATCCTCAGGCCCTCACCGTGACGCAAATCGCCCAAAGCATCGCCCGTGCCATGGGCCATCGGTTTACCTTGATCCCGGTCGATGATCTGCCCGAAGCGTTTGCTCATGTGGGTTTTACCCCGTGGAGCGTGGAGCATCCGATGCGCCTGTCCACCGCCAAGGCGCGCGCGCTGGGGTGGGACGGTGGGCCCGGTTATGATGCGGGCCTGCCGGAGTATTGCGCTTGGCTGGCGCAGCACGCGACAACATGGCAGGATGATTTTCCAGCTTTTCAGGCCTATGGACATGATGTTTTCGATTATGCCGCCGAAGACCGTGTTCTGTAATCGCTATCCTAGGACCACCCCATGCTGACCGTCGCCGCTTTGTATCACTTTGCCAAGATCCCTGATCCGGCCGCCATCCGCGCGCCATTGCAGTCTGTTTGTCAGTCGTCAGGTGTCAAGGGGTCGCTGTTGCTGGCGCACGAAGGCATCAATGGCACCATCGCCGGGCCGCGTTTGGGTATTGCTGCGGTGCTGGCGCATCTGCGTGCCATTCCGGGGTTTGCGGCCTTGGAACACAAGGAAAGTCCCGCCAAAGAGCAACCCTTTGGCCGCATGAAGGTCAAGCTCAAGCGTGAGATCGTTACCATGGGGCAGCCGGATGTCGACCCGGTGGCGCGCGTCGGCTCTTATGTTGCGCCGCAGGATTGGAACGCCCTGATCGCTGCGCCCGACGTGGCGTTGATCGACACCCGCAACGATTACGAAGTGGGAATCGGCACGTTCCAAGGCGCTGTTGATCCTGATATCCGCACCTTCCGTGACTTTCCGGCATGGTGGGAGGCGCACAAGGACGCCTACCGGGGCAAGCGCATTGCGATGTTCTGTACGGGTGGGATTCGGTGCGAGAAATCAACGAACTACCTCTTGGGTCAGGGGGTAAACGAGGTGTTTCACCTTAAGGGCGGTATCCTGAAATACCTTGAGGACGTGCCCGCCGATCAGTCGATGTGGAACGGCGAATGCTATGTCTTTGATGGCCGGGTTTCCGTGGGCCACGGGTTGATCCCCGGCGCGTATGACAGCTGCCATGCCTGTCGCCGCCCCATCAGCCCAACCGACAAACAGCGCCCGGAGTATGAGCGGGGCGCACAGTGCCATCACTGCGTTGGCGAATACTCTGAGCCTGATCGTGACCGCTTTCGCGAGCGTCAGCGCCAGATGGATCTGGCCGAGTCACGCGGCGAGGCGCATTTGTCGGACTAGAAAGCGGCTTTGGGCGCTCTGACGCCTTGCGGTGCAGGACCAAACCGGGCAGTTTCCCGCAGCGCACAGCTTGGGGGGCAGCATGGGGCAGGACGGGTCACAGATCGACTGGATCGCTGTGGATTGGGGCACCTCGAACCTTCGGGCTTGGGCGATGGGTGCGGCTGGGCCGATCCACGCAGCCGAATCTTCGGATGGAATGGGCAAGCTGTCGCGCGACGAGTTCGAGCCTGCGCTGCTGCGCTTGATCGAACCTTGGCTGGGGGCTGCGGAAATGCCGGTGGTGGCTTGCGGCATGGTTGGAGCGCGACAAGGCTGGCTTGAGGCAACCTATCGCGCGGTCCCCTGCACCCCAGTCGCCCCCGGCGATCTGGTGTTGGTGCCCACGAATGACAAGCGGCTGCGCGTGGCGATCGTGCCGGGTCTGCAACAGCCCGACCCGGCTGATGTGATGCGTGGCGAAGAAACCCAGATTGCCGGCGCGCTGGCCCTGATGCCGAATTTTGACGGTGTGCTGTGCCTGCCCGGAACCCATTCAAAATGGGCGCATGTGTCTGCAGGTGAAGTTGTCAGTTTTCAAACCTTCATGACGGGTGAAATGTACGCGCTTTTGTCGCAACAGTCGGTGTTGCGGCATGGCATGGTGGGCGAAGGTTTTGACCCCGTGGCGTTTGATCGCGGCGTTTCAGATGCCTTTTCGCGCCCGGAAAAGATTGCCGCACGTCTGTTCACATTGCGAGCCGAAGGCTTGTTGGCTGGACTGACTGCCGATGCGGCGCGTGCGCGTCTGTCGGGGCTACTGATCGGATCTGAACTTGCCGCGGCCAAGCCCTATTGGCTGGGGCAGCGCGTTGTGCTTGTGGGGGCCGAACGTCTGTCCGCCACTTACGCCCGCGCCTTGGCGGCACAGGCCGTGACCACCGACGTGCTTGACGCCACTGCCTGCACCCTCTCTGGCCTTGCGACTGCGTGGGGCGTTTTGCGAAAGGCCACCCAATGACACGTCCCCTGATCGCCATTCTACGTGGTATCTCGCCCGTCGAGGCGGTGCCGGTCGCCAAGGCCCTTATCGCGGCCGGAATCACCCGGATTGAAGTGCCACTGAATTCGCCGCAGCCATTTGACTCGATTGCGGCGATGGTTGAAGCCTTTGGAAGTGTTGCGCAAATTGGGGCCGGCACCGTGCTGACGGTGACCGATGTGCAGGCTGTTGCGGCAGTGGGCGGTACGCTGATCGTCTCGCCGAACTGCGATGCCGAGGTGATTGCCGCGACCAAGGCCGCAGGGATGCACAGCTGGCCGGGGGTGATGACCCCCTCTGAATGCTTCGCGGCACTGAAGGCCGGGGCGGACGGGCTGAAGATCTTTCCGGCCAATCTGGTTGGTCCCGAAGGGCTGAAGGCCATGCGTGCGGTGCTGCCAAAGGGCTGTCAGGTTTATGCCGTCGGCGGCGCGGGCGTGTCGAACTTTGGCCAATGGATCAAGGCCGGGGCCGATGGGTTCGGGATCGGGACGGCACTGTATACGCCGGGGCTTACGGTGGCCGAAGTCGCGGCAAAAGCCGGGGCGATTGTCGCGGCCTATGATGAGGCAGCACAATGATCCACGATCACCGCCGCTGCGAACTGGGTGAGGGGCCGCTGTGGCATCCGGTTCGTGAACAACTGTTCTGGTTCGACATTCTGAACAACAAGCTGCTGACCCAGGATGCTGCTGGCCCGCGGGAATGGCTGTTCGACCGCCGGGTTTCGGCTGCGGGCTGGATATCACGCGATGATTTGTTGATCGCCACAGAGACCGGGCTGATCCGGTTTGATCTGGAAACCGGGGCGCAGTCGGCTCTTGGGATGATCGAGGCTGACCGGCCTGAAACCCGGTCCAATGATGGCCGGGCTGATCCGCAGGGTGGCTTCTGGATTGGCACCATGGGCAAGAAAGCCGAAGCCGGTGCCGGTGCGATCTACCGGTATTATCGCGGCGAAATCCGGCGTCTTTTCAACGGTATATCCATCAGTAATTCGATCTGCTTTGCCCCTTCTGGCAGGCTGGCGCATTTCTCGGACACCCTGTCCGGCAAGGTGATGCGGGTGTGGTTGGACGCCGACGGTTGGCCGGTGGGCGCGCCGGAAACCTTCCTTGATCTGACTGCCGAGGGCCTGAACCCCGATGGGGCAGTGGTCGATGCGTCGGGCGTTTTGTGGCTGGCGCAATGGGGGGCTGCACGCGTTGCCGCCTATTCTCCCGATGGCAGTTTCCTCCGCGCGATTGACCTTGAAGCGCCGCACAGTTCCTGTCCGGCCTTTGGCGGGCCTGATCTGACAACGCTGTTCTGCACATCCGCGATGCAAGACATGGATGCCGCTGCGCGTGCCAAATACCCGCAGGCGGGCATGGTTTTTGCGTTCAGCGATGTGGCCAAGGGCCAAAGTGAACATCAGGTCATAATCTAAACAGTGGCCAGTGGGGCGCAAAACCCCACTGGGCACCAATCACGCGATTACGTTTACCCGGTCAGTCGCCGTCAGAAACGCATAGCCATTCGGACCCAGCGCCAGCCTTTCGTGCGTCAGCGTTGCCCCATGCACCGGGCCAGTCAGCCCGCCAACACCCTGCACCGACAACGTCATCGGATCGGGCGACAGGTTAAACACGCAAAGCAGTCCGTCGCCACGGGTGAAGGCCAGGATCGGCTCGGGCAGGTCGAAGAATCGCGTCGCGCCCTGCATCAGGTCCACCGACCCGCGTCGGAACGCCGTCATTTCGCGGTAGGTTTCCAGCACCGAGCCCGCGACCCCCATTTGCGCGGCCACATTGCGCGCCAGTTGCGGTGTTTTCACCGGCAGCCACGGCTTCACATTGCCGCCGGTAAAGCCACCATTGGCCGACCCGTCCCAAACCATCGGCGTGCGGGTGTTGTCGCGGCCGATCGGTTCCGGCCAAAAGTTGATGCCTTGCGGGTCGGTCAGTTCTTCGAACGCCAATTCGGTATCGGTCTGCCCCAGTTCTTCGCCCTGCCACAGGCAGATCGAGCCTTGGAACGACAACAACAGCGCCCCCGCCTGCCGCGCCAAGGCATCCTGCGACACCCCGTGCTTTGCCCACCGCGACACATGCCGCACCACATCATGGTTGGAAAACGCCCACATCGGCCAGCCATTCGGTGCGCCGGTGAAGAATTCCTCGATCTTGGCGCGAAAGAACGCGGCTGAATACTCATAGCCCATCAGTTCGAACGAATAGCACTGATGCAGCCGACCGGGTGCCGTGTACTCGCCCATCATGCGGATGGCGTGATGCGCCTCGCCCATTTCGCCCACCGACGCACGGTCGTCATAGCTGTCCAGCACCGCGCGGATACGCTCCATCCAGCCCAGATTTGCGGGCTGGTTCTTCGAGAAGATATGGTACTGCATGGCATAGGGATTGCCCTCTGCCTCGGTCTTGATGCGGTAATCGGCGGGGTCATCGCGCAACAAGGGGTCGTGGAAAAAGTAGTTCACGGTATCAAAGCGGAAGCCATCGACACCGCGATCCAGCCAGAACCGCAGCACGCCCTCCATATAGGTTATCACATCCGGATTGTGATAATTGAAGTCAGGCTGCTGCGGCAAAAAGTTGTGCAGATAGTATTGCTTGCGCCGCGCGTCCCACTGCCACGCCGAGCCTCCGAATACCGAAATCCAGTTGTTGGGCGGCGAGCCGTCATGCTTGGGGTCCTGCCAAACATACCAGTCCGCCTTGGGGTTGTTGCGGCTGGCACGGCTTTCGGCAAAGAACGCGTGCTTGTCGGACGAATGGTTCAGCACCTGATCAATGATCACCTTCATTCCCAGCGCGTGGGCGCGTGCCACCAGCGCATCGAAATCGGCCAGTGTGCCAAAGGTGGGGTCAACGTCGGTATAGTCTGAAACGTCATAGCCCATATCCAGCATGGGCGAGGTAAAAATGGGCGAAAGCCAGACCGCATCCACGCCCAAAGCCGCAATATGGTCCAGCCGCCGGGTGATGCCTTTCAGGTCGCCGATGCCATCACCGTTGTCGTCCTGAAACGACCGCGGATAGACCTGATACGTCACTGAACCGCGCCACCATTCTGCCATTTGCCTGCTCCGCCATGGGGTGTTTGCGCTATCCTAAACCGCTTTGAAAACCTTGCACAGGGGCCAAGGCGGTCTTGTATGCGGTACAATTCAGCCGTTGACCCTGCCCCCCCATGCGCTAACCGTGGCGCAAGCAGGAGACAGACCATGACCAAAGCCGCGCTATTTACACCCGTTCTGATTGCGGGCTGCGTCATTCTGATGCTGAACTTTGCCATACGGGCCAGTTTTGGGGTGTTTCAGATCCCGATTGCCGCTGAATTCGGCTGGGTGCGGGCGGATTTCTCGATGGCGATTGCGATTCAGAACCTGGCCTGGGGGATCGGGCAGCCGGTCTTTGGCGCGCTGGCCGAACGCTTCGGCGACCGTCGCGCGATCATTGCCGGTGCAATCCTTTATGCGGCGGGCTTGGTGCTTTCCAGCTATGCCGTGACGCCCGGTCAGCACCAATTGCTGGAAATCCTTGTGGGTTTTGGCATCGCTGGCACCGGGTTCGGTGTGATCCTTGCCATCGTCGGACGGGCCGCCAGCCCCGAAAACCGCTCTGTCGCGCTTGGGATTGCCACGGCGGCGGGGTCGGCGGGGCAGGTGTTCGGCGCACCCACCGCTCAGGCGCTGCTGAATTATTTCCCTTGGCAGACCGTATTCGTGATTTTTGCCGTAACCATCCTTGCCGCCCTGTTCGCTTTGCCGTTTCTGCGCTCGAACACGGTGGCCACCAAAGCCGAGTTGGAGGAATCCCTTGGCACAGTGCTGATCCGCGCCTTCAAGGATCCGTCCTACATCATGATCTTTTTGGGCTTCTTTTCCTGCGGCTATCAGTTGGGCTTTCTGACTGCGCACTTTCCGGCCTTCATCACCGAGGTGTGCGGCGCGATTGATCCGGGGGGCATGTTGGCGGGGCTGGGCATAACCACCACTTCGGCACTGGGGGCGATTTCCATTTCCGTGATCGGGCTGGCCAACATCGGGGGCAGCATCCTGGCGGGCTGGCTGGGCAAGCGCTATACCAAAAAGTACCTGCTGGCGGGGGTTTACCTTGCCCGCACCGTGGTGTCCGCGCTGTTCATCATGTTGCCGATGACGCCCACCACAGTGTTGCTGTTCAGTCTTGCGATGGGCGCGTTGTGGCTTGCCACGGTGCCGCTGACCTCGGGCCTGGTCGCCCATATCTACGGGCTGCGCTATATGGGCACGCTGTATGGCTTTGTGTTCCTGTCGCATCAGATCGGCAGTTTCATGGGCGTCTGGTTGGGCGGCAAGATGTATGACATCACCGGCGACTACACGCTGGTCTGGTGGATCGGTGTCGGCGTTGGTGCCTTTTCCGCCATCGTGCATCTGCCCATCCGCGAAAAGCCGTTGATGGCGCAACCCGTCTAATTCCCGAGGTTCCCATGCGCGCCGGCATCGTCAGTCTTGTTCTTGCCTATGTGCTTAGCCAGTTCTACCGCGCCTTTCTGGCGGTACTGACGCCTGTGCTGGGCACGGATATCGCCGCCACGCCGGAGTCCCTGGCAACCGCGTCCGGCCTGTGGTTTCTGGCCTTTGCGCTGATGCAACTGCCGGTCGGCTGGGCGCTGGACCGGGTGGGGCCGCGCCTGACCACGGCTGTCTTGCTGTCGATGGCGGCGCTGGGCGCGGCGGTTTTCGCAATGGCCAGCGGTCCTGCCGCGATCAATTGGGCGATGGTGCTGATCGGCATCGGCTGTTCGCCGGTGCTGATGGCATCATATTACATCTTCGCCCGGACCTATTCCCCGGCGGTTTTTGGCACGCTGGCGGGAATCACCATCGGTATTGGGTCTTTGGGCAACATTGCGGCCTCGTTGCCGCTGTCACTGGCGGTCGAGGCGATCGGCTGGCGCGGCGCGCTTTGGGCGTTGGCGGTGATCACTTTGGCCACAGCCGCCGCGATTCTGGCCATCGTCCGCGATCCCGCGCGCGTGACCCACACGGCGGGCGGTTCGTTGCTGGATCTGCTGAAAATGCCTGCGCTTTGGCCGGTCCTGATCATGATGGCCGCCTGCTATGCGCCGCCCGCTGGCCTGCGGGGGCTTTGGGCCGGGCCCTATTTTTCGGATGTGTTCGGCGCGGATGCGGCCCGCATCGGACAGGTGACGCTGATCATGGGGCTGGCGATGGTGGCGGGCAACTTTGCCTATGGCCCCCTGGACCGCATCCTTGGAACCCGCAAATGGCTGATCATGGGGGGCAATGCCTTGATGCTGGCCTGCCTGATCGGCCTGTATCTGAACGCCTCGGCCCCCGGTTATCTGCCCGTTGCCCTGCTGGCCGGGGTGGGCTTTTTTGGTGCGTCCTTCCCGATGGTGATGGCGCATGGCCGCGCGTTTCTGCCGCCGCATCTGGTCGGGCGCGGTGTGACCCTTATCAACCTCTTTGGCATCGGGGCGGCTGGCATCATGCAATTCGTCACTGGCTGCTTGCACGCCGCTTTGGCGCCAAGCGAGGCCGTGATCAATTCGGCCCCGCCGGCCCCGTCGGCCACGCCCTATGTGGCCCTGTTTGGCTTTTACGCCGCCCTGATCGCCGTCGGAATGGTGGCATATCTGTTCTCGCAGGACCGCACAGACTGAAGCTGCCCGTTTTCCGCTTTCCCCCCGCCGCACCATGCGCTAACAGGCCACGTCTTTGACGGTCAAAGACGGATTTAGGAGAACCCCGATGGGCTATAAGGTC
>CAZCFC010000027.1:0-18519 GCA_964497815.1 uncultured Cypionkella sp. | reverse complement strand
CTGGCCACGGCCGGGGGCGCCTATCTCCACCGCCCTGCGCTGCGTCCCAACACCGGCATCGCCACCGGTCTTGATCTGGATGGCAACGGGCGGCTGGGCGAGCCGCGCGATGCCATGGGCTATGGCCGCTTTGCCGGCGAAGGTGGCATGGCAGTCTTGTCACGCTGGCCAATTGATACGCAAAACATCCGCAATTTCAGTGGGTTCCTTTGGGCCGACCTGCCCAACAGCCTGATGCCTGACAAGGACCCCGCCCTGCGCGCGCTGCAGCGCCTGTCCACAACCGGCATGTATGAGGTGCCGATCGTCACCCAAAACGGCCCGATCAACCTGCTGGTCTATTATGCCACGCCTCCCATCTTTGACGGCCCCGAAGACCGCAATGGCCGGCGCAACCACGACGAATCCGCATTCTGGTTGCATCTGATCGCCGCAGATCTGGCCTTGGTGCCGCCGAAACCGCCCTTTGTCCTGCTGGGCCAACCCAATCTTGATCCGGTGGATGGCGAAGGCCGCCACGCCGCGATCCGCGCCCTTCTGGCCAGTCCGGCGTTGCAGGACCCCGCACCGCGCGGCAGCCACCGTCGCACCGACACGGGCCAAGACGGTGATTCCGCGCTGGACACCGCCCTTTACCCCGGCATCGGTGGGCTGCGGGTGGAACAGGTGCTGCCTTCGGCTGATCTGACCGTCACGGGCGCGGGGGTGATGTGGCCGCCCGATGATACCTTGCAGGCCAAAGCCTCGCGCCATCGTCCGGTCTGGGTTGATCTGAAGTTTCCCTGACCCCCCGGCACCGCCATCGGGACGCCACCGCTTCGGCCACGCCGCTGGCCTGACGGTCCGGCAAGATCGCCCCCGCGGCGGCACCGGCTTCAACCGCTGGCAGGTCGGCCCGATCGCGCATTTCGCGGGCCGGATGCCAAACCTGCGTGGCAAGTTGAAACCCATGAACAGAACCCTGCGCCCGGTCTGGCGGATGGCCCGCAAAGCCTTGTGACAATCGCCGGGGATTCGGCAGGTGTTTGACCCTCAGACAGCCAGTTTTCGGGCGCTGAAGCTTGACCCTTCGCCGCCCATTGGCTAGGCCACGCGCAACCTTTTCATCGTGGAGCCGAACATGGCCAATCCTTCCATCCTTATCCTCGCCGGTGACGGCATCGGCCCCGAAGTCATGGCCGAAGTGAAAAAGATCATCGGCTGGTTCAAAGCCCGGCGCGGTGTGACCTTTGACGTCAGCGAAGATCTGGTCGGCGGCTGTGCCTATGACGCCCACGGCACCCCCCTGACCGATGAAACAATGGCCAAGGCGCAGGCCGCCGATGCGGTTCTGCTGGGGGCTGTTGGCGGCCCAAAATACGACAAACTGGATTTCAGCGTAAAGCCCGAGCGTGGCCTGCTGCGCCTGCGCAAGGAAATGGACCTGTTTTCCAACCTGCGCCCCGCCCAGTGCTTTGACGCCCTGGCCGATTTCTCCAGCCTGAAACGCGACGTGGTGGCCGGTCTGGACATCGTCATCGTCCGTGAATTGACCAGCGGCGTCTACTTTGGCGAGCCGCGCGGCATCTTCATGGAAGGCAACCAGCGCGTCGGCATCAACACCCAGCGCTATACCGAATCCGAAATCGCCCGCGTCGCGCGTTCGGCCTTTGAACTGGCGCGCAAGCGCAGCAACAAGGTCTGCTCGATGGAGAAGGCCAACGTCATGGAATCCGGTATTCTGTGGCGCGACGTGGTGCAGGAAATCCACGACAAGGAATATCCCGACGTGGAATTGACGCATATGTATGCCGACAACGGCGCGATGCAGCTGTGCCGCTGGCCCAAACAGTTTGATGTCATCGTCACCGACAACCTGTTCGGCGATGTGCTGTCGGACATGGCGGCGATGCTGACCGGATCGTTGGGAATGCTGCCCTCGGCCTCGCTTGGCCTGCCAATGGCCAATGGCCGTCCGAAGGCGCTCTATGAACCCGTCCACGGCTCGGCCCCCGACATCACGGGAATGGGCAAAGCCAACCCGATCGCCTGCATCCTGTCCTTTGCCATGGCGCTGCGCTACAGCTTCGACATGGGCGAAGACGCCACGCGCGTCGAAAAGGCCGTGGAAAAAGTGCTGGCCGATGGTGTGCGCACGGCTGATCTCATGGGCCCCGAAGGCGGCACCCCCGTGTCCACCACCCAGATGGGTGACGCGATCATCACAGCGCTGGACGCCAGCCTGTAAGCCCTTGCATCTGCACCGCGCCCGGACAATGGTTCGGGCGCGGTGCCAGAATGCCCGCGCCTTGATCGCGGTGCCATGACAACCCCCTCCCATCCCCTGTCCCAGAATGCCCTGAAAGGGGCGATTTACGGCTTTGCGGCCATGGGGCTGTATTCGCTAAGCGACATCACCATCAAGTTTCTGGGCAGCGATTACAGCCCGGTCCAGATCCTGTTCTTTTCCGGCATGGCGGGCTTTCCGTTGGTCATTGCCCAGATGATGGTCAGCGCCAGCGGGCAAAGCCTGCGCCCGGTGCTGCCACGCTGGACTGCTGCGCGCATGGCCATCATCGTCGTCAACGGTCTGCTGGTGTCTTACGCCTTTGCCAACCTTCCGTTGTCGCAGGCCTATGCCATCTTCTTTCTGATGCCGCTGTTCATCTGCATTCTGGCGGCGCTGTTTTTGGGGGAACCGATAGACCTGCCTCGTGGTGCTGCGGTTCTGGCCGGGCTGATCGGCGTGGCCATCGTGCTGCGGCCGGGACAAATGCCGCTGACGCTGGCGCATCTTGCGGCCCTGTTCGGCGCAAGCTTTGGTGCGCTTTACTACATCATCCTGCGCAAGACCGGCGGGGCGGAAACGATGTCGGTGATCATGCTTTACCCGATGCTGGCGCAGACCGCCGTTGTCGCCCTGCTGCTGCCTTGGGTCTATGTTCCGATGCCGGCCACCCATCTGGGGCTGACCGGGCTGATGGCGCTGGAATCGTTTCTGGGGTCGCTGTTGATCATCGCCGCCTATCGCAACGCCCCCGCCGTTGTGGTGGCCCCTATGCAGTATGGACAGATCATCTGGGCCACCCTGTTCGGCGTGCTGTTTTTCAACGAGCCGATGGACACCCCCACCATTGCAGGCATCGCCGTGATCATCGCAGCCGGTCTGTTCATCATGCTGTATTCGCACCACCGGCAAGCCACCGCCCAAAGCTGACTCAAAAAGGCGCATTTGACGAAAGCGCCCCTTGCACTTTCGCACCCAAAGCACGACACCTGATGCGTCGCGGCCACCCGCCCTTTTGCTTCGGACCCATCCCATGCCAGTTGCTCAATCGAACCTTCGCGGGGCGCTTTTGTCGCTGGCCGCTTTTGGCATTTATGCCACCCATGACGTGCTGGTAAAGTTTCTGGGCGGCAGCTACTCGGCGTTTCAGCTGATCTTTTTCTCGGGCCTGCTGGGCTTTCCCCTTGTCACGATCATGCTGATGAGCGACCGGACCGACGGCAACCTGATCCCGAAACACCCGTGGTGGACGGCGATCCGCACCACCACAGCCGTGTTGAACGGTGTCGCAGGGTTCTACGCCTTTTCCGTGCTGCCGATGGCGCAATGCTATGCGATCTTCTTCGCGATGCCGATTCTGATCACCCTGCTGGCGATCCCGATTCTGGGCGAAAAGGTGGGCTTGCATCGCGGCCTTGCCATCGTCGTGGGCCTTCTGGGCGTGATGGTGGTGCTGCGCCCCGGTCAAGAGCCGCTGGGCCTGGGCCATCTGGCGGCGCTGGCGGCGGCAACGCTGGGGGCGATGACGTCGGTGATCGTGCGCAAGATCGGGCACGATGAACGCTCGGTCGTTTTGATGCTTTATCCCATGGTCGCGAACTTCGTGGTGATGGCGGTGGCGCTGCCCTTTGTCTATATCCCTGTTCCAGTTGAACATTTCGGCCTGATGGGGGCGATGTCCTTTCTGGGCCTGCTGGGCGGCATCCTGATCATCGCCGCCTACCGTCGCGCGCCGGCCATCATCGTGGCCCCCATGCAATACAGCCAGATCATCTGGGCGCTGATCTTCGGCTATCTGATCTTTGGCGAAGAGGTGGATATGTGGACGGGCGTCGGCACTGGCGTGATCATCGCCGCAGGTATCTACATCGTGCTGCGCGAAGACACCCCCACCGTGTCGAAAAACCGCCCCGTGCTGGAAACCCGCTCGCGGTTTGACAACGGCACCTTCCCCCGCATCGGGCTGTGGCTGCGCCTGTTTGACCGCCGCCGCACCCGCGACAAGATCGAAGGTCTGGCCGCAAATCAGGGCGATGCATGAATCCTGCGCAGCCCCTCTTGCAAACCTGCGCGCAACGGTTTAACCCCGCGCCAACGGTCGGAGCGTAGCGCAGTCTGGTAGCGCACCTGCTTCGGGAGCAGGGGGTCGGAGGTTCGAATCCTCTCGCTCCGACCAATTCTTCCCGAGATTTAACATTTCCCTGCAAGCGCCATGACTGGCGCTTTGCGTGTGTGACTGCGGCTATCGGCCCCGCCACATCGCCAGAATGTAGCTTGCCGTCATCAGGTCCAGATGCGCGCCGCCGCCGTTCTTGGCGATCGTGATCTCATCTTCTGACAGCCGGGCATAGGCTCCGTCGGCCATATCGTAAAAATCGGCCTGAATGTCTGATTCCACAATCGCCCCCGATTTCAGCGGCTCGATCAACTCGCCAATGTGGTGCAGCGTGGTTGCGCGGCTGTCCACGAAAACCCGCGCGCGGGTCATCGCGGCATCGTCCACCTCGCGCATCAAGGGGTTATAGGCGCCGATCAGGTCCAGATGCTGCCCCGGCCGCAACCACTCACCCTTGATAAGCGGCACTTTCGCCATGGTTGCGGTACAGATCACATCGGCCGCCCCGACCGCCGCCTGCAAATCCGTCACCACCGTCACGCGCGGATCGAACGTCGCCACCGGGCTGCGATTCCACAGCGAAAACCGTGCCTCAGGGAACAGCGCGGCATAGGCCTGCACCATCGACCGGGCCACCGTCCCCGCGCCCACCAGCAGGATGTTCCGGCTGTCGCGCCGGGCCAATTTGCTGGCCGACAGCAGACTGTCACCGGCGGTTTTCCACTTGGTCACCAGATGGAAATCAACCAATGCCTCCAACACTCCGGTCTGGTCGTTGAACAGGTTGACCACGCCGTTGATCGTTGGCAAACCGCGCTCGGCATTGCCGGGCACCACCGTCGCCACCTTGACCAGCGATCCCAGACCGTCGATCCACGCCGCCCGGTCCAGCATGACATCAGGCCCCCGATACAGGAAAAGATCGCTGATCTCGGCCCGCGGCAGGCGGTGCCCGGCCTCGATCGCCTCGCACAGCCCCGCCCATGTCAGCAGCGCCTCGGCCTCTGGCCCAACCATTTCCACGCTCATAGCCCCGCCTCGTCCATGCTTAACAAGCCTTCCGCCACCAGCCGCCGTGCCCAACCCTGCCAGCCCTCGAACTGATGCGTCCGCCAACCGCGCATCGCCGCGGCGGTGATATTGTCGGCGCGGTCATCGGTGAACAGCAGCGCCCCCGGCGCAATGCCGCAATCATCCTCAACCATCTGATAAATCAGCGGGTCCGGCTTGATCACACCCATCACCCCCGACACATAGCGGCGGTCAAAATCCTGCAGGAAATCCATCTTCAGCAGCGCCTCATCAAACGAATAGCGCCCGAAATTGGTCAGTGCGAACACCGGCACCCCCCGCGCCCGCAAAGCGCGCTGCAGCCGGATCGACCCGTCAATGCGCGGGCTGGCCAGTTCGATCCAGCGATCATACCACATCCGCACTTCGGCCCGCCATTCGGGATGCCGCTCGGCCCATTCGTATATCGTCTCGCGGAACAGCGCGCCCTCATCCACCCGGTCGTTCATCCCATGCAGATCAACGGCGGCAAACAGCGCCCGCCGCCGCTCTTCCCCGATCACCCGATCATAGAACGCCTCAGGCTGCCAACAGGTCAGCACATTGCCCACATCCAGAATAACCGCCTCAACGCCCGCCATGTGCCATCCTTCGCCGCACCGTTTCCCGCCACAGCGTATACAGGCCCGCGCCGCAGATCAAAGCAATGCCAAGCCATGCGGTGCCATCGGGCCAGGTGCCAAACACCACCACCCCCCAGAAAATCGCCATCGGCATGCCGATATATTCAAACGGAGCCACCAGCGCCGCCTCGGTGGTCCGATAGGCCTGCGACATCATCAAGCCGCCAATCCCCACCGCCATCCCGGTCGCCAGAAACGCCCACCAATCCGTCACAGGCGGCCATATCCACGGTCGGAACAGAAACTCCCATGTGCTGCCGGGTGCCTGCGCCAGATGTCCGTCCCCCGCCACCATGCCAAAGGACAGGCTGACGATGATAAACCCGACCTGAACATAAAAGTTCAGCGTCATCGCACTTTCCGAATGCCGCATCCGCCGCGTCATCATATGGCTGCCGGCATAGGACAACGCCGAAATCAGCACCAACACCGCTGCGGGCTGGATCACCCCCGCCCCGGGCCGCGTCATGATGATGACACCCAGCAACCCCACGACAACCGCCGCCCAGCGCCGCGGCCCCACATGCTCTCGCAGGATCACCGCCGACATCAGCGTCACCAGCAAAGGCGCCACAAACGCCGTCGCCACCGCATCAGCCAAAGGCATCAATGACAGGCCGACGAAATAGGTGACATTCGACACCATCACGATGCTGACGCGGAACAGATGATCCAAAGGCCGCCGGGTCAGCAGCTGGCGAAAACCCGACCGTGAATACCAGATCACCGCCAGCACGATCGCGATGCTGATGAACGCCCGCACCAGAATGACCTGATGCAAGGCATAGGTGCCCGACAGCGCCTTGATCGCCAGATCATTGACCGAAAGCACCACCCCGCCACCCAAGGCAAGGAAGATGCCCGCAACCGGGGCTTTGACTGTCGGCGCACTTGTCATGACCGCATCTGATCCGCCCCACCTTTGCATTTCTGTCCCGCCCCCGACATGTCATGTCGAAGGCAAGCCAACCTGTCATCAACCCGTGTGCATATCCTCGGCCGTCCGCCCCAGCCCGCCCGCCTGCCTGCCAAAAGCCTCGGAGGGGCGCGTGCCGCAGGTTCCAGAAAACAAGTGGATCAAACTTTCCGAAAATTTGCATCCTCTGTGCGCAAATATCCTCGGGGTCAGCCATTGGTTCAACAGACCAATGGCTTGGGGCGCAGATAACCCCCGGCGGCCTTACACACTGCCCCGGTCAGGCCCGCAACGCCGCGCGCACCACCCGCTCCAGCACTTCCAGAAACCGCGAGCGATCCGTCTTGGAAAACGGCCGCCCGCCGCCTTGACGGAACGGATCAGCGCTGCGCAAATCCTGCATCAGATCGCGCGTCGCCAGCACATTTCCGATGTTGGCGGGCGTCAACTCTTCGCCGTTGTGCTTGACCACCCGCGCGCCTGCCGCCACGCATTTGGCGGCCAAGGGAATATCCCCCGTCACCACCACATCGCCCAGCCCGGCGCGATCTGCGATCCACTTGTCGGCCTCATCCGCCCCGCTTGCGACAAAGACACTTTCCACCAACGGATTCGCGCTTGGCCGGATGCCGCCGTTCGACACCAGAACCATCCGCATGCCATGCCGTGTCGCCACGCGCTCTGCCTCGATCTTCACCGGGCAGGCGTCAGCATCAATATAGATGGTCCGAGCCTTACTGCTGTCCAAACGTCTGCACCCAATAATAGCGCGGGATATAGCTTTTGCCCGGCAAAGGCGCGTCATCCGCCTGATAGACAAGCGCAATCCCGGTGTCCTTGTAGGCGCAATTCAGAATATTCTTCAGGTGGCCTCTGCTGCCCAGCCACGCCGACACCACCGCCGAGGCGGTCTTCTGGCCATTGGCGATGTTTTCGGCCAGCCGCCCGCCCTTGTACCCAGCCGCACGCACCCGTCCTTTCAGGTTGGATCCGTTCTTGCCGGTGTGGCTGAAAAAGTTGTGCTCTGCCATGGCCCGCGCGTGGCCATGGGCTGCCGCCTGCAACTGGCTGTTTATTGCCAGGGCCTTGCAGCCCTTTGCCACACGCTGCGCATTGACCAGCGCCAGCACCTGCGCTTCGGCCTCGGCATTGCCCTCTGCCGCCACCGGCCCGGTCAAGGCCATCATGGATACCACCGCCGCCACAACCATACGCCGCATGCGTCCCTCCATCATTGTCCAGTTTTCCTGCCGTCACGCCAGCAAGGCACCCGCATGAAAGGCAACATGCTCTTCCATGAAGGTGCTGACGAAGAAATAGGAATGGTCATAACCCGTTTGCAAGCGGATCGTCCCGCCTTGGCGGCGCTCCGCCATTGCGGTGGCCAGTGCTTCGGGCTTCAGCAAATCAATGAACTGATCCGCCGTGCCCTGATCAATCAGCATCGGCCCGTCAAAGCCGCGCTTTTTCATCAACAGGCTGGCATCATGCGCGGCCCATGTCGCCTCATCCGGCCCAAGATATGCCGTGAACTGTTTGCGGCCCCACTCGCTGGCCGACGGGTTGCAGATCGGCGCAAAGGCGGAAACTGACCGGAATCGGCCCGGAAAGCTCATCGCGATGGTCAGCGCGCCATGCCCGCCCATCGAATGCCCGGTGATCCCCTGCGCCGAGGACGCCAACGGAAACGCCCCGAACAGCACCTTCGGCAACTCATCCGTCACATAATCCCACATCCGGAAATGGGTGTGCCATGGCGCTTGGGTCGCGTTCACGTAAAACCCCGCGCCCTGCCCCAGATCATAGGCGGCGTCATTCGGCACCCCGTCACCGCGCGGGCTGGTGTCGGGAAAGACCAGCGCGATTCCGGCCTCTGCCGCCCAACGCTGCGCCCCGGATTTCACCATGGCGTTCTCATGCGTGCAGGTCAGGCCCGACAGATACCACAGCACAGGCACTGCCCCTTCTTCCGCCTCGGCAGGCAGGAACAGACCAAAGGTCATCTCTCCGCCTGTCGCCTGCGACGTATGGGAATATACGCCTTGTACCCCGCCAAAAGCCCGGTTTTCCGATATCGTCTTCATAGCCCCTCCAACAAGGCAGTCACCGCTGTGACGGTCAGCACCGCCGCCGCGCAAGTCTTGACGTCAAACACCAGCAGCCAGACCCAGACAAACCCCCACCTGAAAATCGCCCCAAGGTCAAGGTTCGCCGCAAAGCCACAGATCAGCCAGACGCGGCGCTTACCTGAAAACCGACAAGACCTGCTCCAGCGGCTTCTTGCGCTTGGCCACCGCCGGAACCGTCGCATCGTCGGCCGGATAGCCAACCGGCAAGATCATCACCGCTTTCTCATGCGCAGGACGTCCGCACATTTCCGGAAGGAATTTCATGGGGTTAGGGGTATGCTCCAGACAAACCAGCCCAGCATGATGCAGCGCCGCAATCAGGAATCCAGTAGCGATTCCAACGCTTTCCGGGACATAATAGTTCTTGTGGCGGCTGCCATCCCCGGTCAGGCCATAGCGTTGGGCGAAAATCACGATCAACCATGGCGCGTCTGTCAAATGCGGCTTGGCAACTCCGGTTCCGATCGGCTCCAGCGCCGCCAGCCATTCATCGCCCGCGCCGCCCGCATAAAACGCGCGCTCTTCGTCTTCGGCCGCCGCCCGGATTTGCGATTTCATAGCGGAATCAGAGACCAGACAGAAATGCCACGGCTGATGGTTGGCACCAGAAGGTGCAGTTGCTGCGGCCTGAATGCAGGCTGTCAGCACCGCCTCCGGCACGGGCTTTGGCGCATACTGTCGCACCGAATGGCGCTTTTTCATGTAGTCACGAAAGGTTTCAGCCGCGCGCAAAGCGTGATCTTCGGGCAACTGCACCCGGTCCGGCAATGGCAACGCCTGATAGCTGACCTCGCCCTTGCGATACATGCCTCAGCCCCCCCCGATCAAAGCCCCAGCCGCGAACACCAACGCCCCACCAAGCACAACCTGTAGGGCCGCACGCAAAAATGGTGTCTCCATATAGCGGTTCTGAATCCACGCGATGGCCCATAGTTCCACAAATACCACCACCATGGCAATGGTCGTGGCCGTCCAGAAATCCGGGATCAGATAGGGCAACGCATGCCCCAAACCGCCAAGCATGGTCATGATTCCACTGGCAAATCCCCGTTTCCATGGGCTGCCCCGTCCCGATAGCACGCCGTCATCATGCGCCGCCTCGGTGAAGCCCATGGAAATCCCGGCCCCCACAGATGCGGCCAAGCCGACCAGAAATGTCGTCCACGTGTTCTGCGTGGCAAAAGCGGTTGCGAAAATCGGCGCCAGTGTCGAAACCGACCCGTCCATCAATCCGGCCAGGCCCGGCTGCACCCAGGTCAGGATGAACTGCCGATGGGCGTCTTTGTCCTCATCGCTGCGGGCGTCCTCGCCCAGATGTTCGGCCTCCAGGCCTTCGGCACAGCGCACATGGCCCGCCTCTGCCGCCGCAAGATCGCCCAGCAACTTGCGCGTGGCGGCATCCGTCGTGCGTGCCGCGGCCTTTTCGTAGAACGCCGCCGCTTGCTGCTCCATACCCTTTGCCTCGGCGCGCATGCGCTCCAGCCCCAGCGATTCATTCAGCCAAACCGGGCGGCGGGCATAGAATCCCGCCACATGTTCGCGCCTTATCAAAGGGATAACGGCACCAAACCGGCTGATGTGCAGGTCAATCAGCCGCTGACGATGCTCATCTTCTTCGGACGCCATGCCTTCGAACACCTGCGCCGACGCCGCATATTCGGCGCGCAAGCGTTCGGCATAGGTCCGATAAATCCGCGCATCATCCTCTTCGGACGAGATGGCCAGCGCCAACACCTCTTGTTCGGTCAGATCGGCAAAGCGGCGGCGTGTGGAAATACCCGGGATCATGGCTGGCCTCAATTTGGAATGATTCTAATTAAGCCGGATCGCTCTGTAGGGAAAGCCCCCTTAGACCAGCGCGTTCCAGAACGCGGCTTTCTTGCCATGCACCGCGCGCAGCCTGGTGACATAAGCGAAATGCGGCACCAAAGCGCCAAAATCGTCAATCCGGTCGGCCAAGGCACTGCATTCCGCAAGATGACGTGCCGCATGGGCGTAGCGCGCACTGCGGGACTTGGTCAAGGCGAAGTCGATCATCACCCGGTAAACAGCTGTTGCTTCAAGGGGATAGCGGTCGGCCAACGCCTCGGCTGCGGTGGTCAGGATGTCATGATGCTCGGCGTCCAATTCGGACATCCGCGCCATCACCAACTTTGCGGCCCGGTCCAGTGCGGGCCACCCGACAAAGAACGACAATGCCAGCATGGCATGCGGAAACCGGGCGGCGTGATCCATCGCGCGGGTTTCGGACTCGATATCCTCAAAATCGGGCAGGCGCTTGAGATGGGCGCGCAGATGCGGGATGGAAAGAGCGCGGGCAAAGCAATGCCAACGGAATTCCTGCGCCTCGGCCCCGCGCCCCAACGCCTCGAGGGCTGCCAGCCGCGCCTCTTGCCATTCGATCGGAATCCAGCGCGCATCGTCCACATCGGCGCGGTCCAGATAAGACAACGCCTCATCCGCGCGTCCGGCCGACAACAGGCGTGTGGCGATTTCTGTCGCAATTGCAGGCAGTTGACGGATTTCAGGGGGGTGACGGGCGATGAATGCATCGGCATCGCCCTGCAAATCAGCAATCTGCCGCAGCGCCATGTCAACCGTGCGAACGCGGTTGCGTTCAAGCACGTCATGCGCGTAAACGGCGCCGCCCGCACCATAGCCAACCTTTTGCCAGTCGGCTTTGGGCGGCACGGGCACCGGGCTTTGCGACAGGGCGGTTACTCGGCCCTTCAGATAAGCCAACCCCTCGGCCCCCAAGGACGGGGCCATATCCGCAATCAGGTGATCGTATTGGCCATAGCCATTGTCCAACAGCGCATCCAGCATCGCGTCGGTCAGCGGTTCTGTCGGCTGCCCCACGGCCACCACGCCCATTGCCGCGCTGGCCTGATGGAACACCGCCATGACCGCGCCGCTGCTGTCGTCACAGCGGTCCAGCACGCCATTGGCCAACCCCATGAAACGCAAAAGCAATTCGGTGCCAACAGCCGCATCACCGGGCGCGATCACATCGACAATCGCGCGCAACTGGGTGGCCAGATCATCGACAAGCGCACGGCGCCTTTTATACGTCACGGTGCTGCGGGACCGGGCGATGGTGGCCAGCCGCTTGGCGATCTCTGCCGCCGCCTCACGCGCGCCTTGCCCCCCGGCCAAGGCCAGCCGCAACCGCCGTTTTGCCGCAGCACTGCCAGTACTGATCTCGATCAACAGCGCAGCAAGGGCCGGGGCGCCCAAGGCTTCAAGGTTCTTGACGTTCAAAGCAGTTTTCGCGGCCATGGGGGTCATCCGTCACATCTGACCAACAGCATAGGGCCCGCGCAGGGAAAGAACCACCAAGCCGCGACAAAATGAACCGTACAGTTCAGATTGCATTGCCAAATTGAACTGTACGGTTCATAAAGGCTTCCGAACTGAACAGTTCAGAAAAAGGACCCGCCATGAACCGCTTTACCACTGCCTTTGTGCTTGCCCTTGCCTTCGCCGCGCCTGCCGGTGCCTTCACCGTTGATATGTCGATGCCCGTCTTGACCTTCCCGCAACCCACTGAAACCACGCGGGCCTGCATCTTGCCCGCCGGGATTGGCACACCGACCTGTTCTGCGGCAGAGTAATGCATCCGCTTGCCCGCACCGCTGCCCCCGGTCTACAGTAAGCCGGGGGGACCACGTGGGCGCGAAACCGCAACTTATTGTCAGGGGGCGTAAATCCGAACAGGTGCTGGAAGGCGCCCGGACCGAGTTTCTGCGTGACGGCTTTGAACGCGCCTCGGTGGACGACATCGCGCGTGAGGCGGGGGTATCGAAAGCCACGCTTTACGCCTATTTTCCCGACAAACGCCTGCTGTTCATGGAAATCGCCTTGGGCGAATGCCGCCGTCAGGCTGATGAGGCGGGCGCAACACTGGATTTCAACCAGCCAGTGGCCGTGATCCTGCGCCTTGCGGCAGAAAAGCTGGTGGCATTCCTGCTGTCTGATTTTGGCCAGCGCATCTACCGCATTGCCGTTGCCGAGTCGGAAAGCTTTCCGGCCCTGGCGCATGAATTTTACCACTCGGGCCCGAAACTGGTGCAGGATCGCATCGCAGAGTGCCTGCGCTGCGCCATCGGGCGCGGAGAACTGGCGATAGATGATATCGACCTTGCCGCCGCGCAATTCGCGCAACTGTGCAAGGCGGATCTGCTGGATCGACTGATCTTCACCCCCGCCCCGTCCTGGTCGGCCGCAGACAGCGCCAAGGTCATTGACGGCGCCGTTCAGATGTTCATGGCCCGCTACGGCACCTAGGCGAAATCTGCACCAATCCGGGTAAATGGGGCGAAAATGCTGGCAGCCTGGCATCAAACGTGCCGCTTGACCGTTGATTTTCAAGGATTTCAGCACGGCTGCTGTGTTTCCCGGCGATGAACGATCCCGCGAAATACCCCGGATAGAACGCAACCCCGCCCCGATCCTGCCTGATTTGACGATCAATAACGTGACATCTGCCCACTCTGCTCGCCTGGGGAAAACAATGGATCGACTAACAGAGATGGAAGCTTTTGCCACGGTCGTAGACCAAGGCGGCTTCACCGATGCTGCGAAAAAGATGGGGATTTCGAAATCTGCCGTTTCGAAACACGTCTCCGCCCTTGAAGCCCGCCTTGGCGCGCGGCTTTTGAACCGAACCACCCGCCGCGTCTCGCCAACCGAGATCGGCCTCGCCTATTACGACCGCGCCCGGCGTGTGCTGAACGATGCCGGCGAAGCGGATGCCTTGGTGACATCCATGCAATCGGCCCCATCAGGCCTGTTGCGCATTTCGGTGGCAACCGATTTCGGGGTCAACCTGCTGTCGCCCATTCTGGGGGATTTCCTGTTGGAATACCCGGATATCACCGTCAACATGGTGCTGAACAACCGCTACGTCGAACTGATCAGCGAAGGCTTTGACATGGCCATCCGCGTCGGTGATCTGGAGGACAGCTCCTTGCGTGCCCGCAAGCTGACCGAAACCACCAAGCGCATGATCGGCTCGCCGTCGTATTTCCAGAAATACGGGCGGCCCATGAAGATCGACGATCTGAACGACCACAAACTGCTGCATTATTCCAATCAGGCCAATGGTAACGTCTGGAAAGTCACCGCTCCGTCGGGGGAAAAGCGTCAGGTGCGCACAGCGGGTTGGTTGACTGTGAACGATGGTCAATCGCTGTTGAACGCGGCGGTGTCGGGTCTTGGCATCGCCTACCTGCCCTCGTTTCTTTATGCAGACGCAATGAAACAGGGTCAGGTTGAAGAGGCCATTCCCGGCCTGCCCGTGGAAACCCTTGGCATCTATGCGGTTTACCCGCCTGGACGCTTTACCCAACCCAAAGTTCGCGCCTTCATCGACTTTCTGGCGCGTCGCTACATCGACAAAGGCCCCGATCTTTGGTGAAGCTGTCAGGTCCGCTTGGGCGGTCCTGTCAAAGGTGCGACTTTACTGGGTCGAAGTGATCATCACTTCGACCCGTCTGTTTCTTTGCCGACCCGCTTCGGTCTGATTGCTGTCACGCGGCGCCAGATAGCCGACACCATCGGCGATCATCCGTTCTGCCGGAATGTCGAAGCCCTTGATCAGCGTCTGCCGCACGCTTTCCGCACGCTTTTCCGACAGCGACAGGTTGCCCGCCCGCCCACCGGACGCATCGGTATGGCCGACCAGCGCTATGGTGCGGTCCGGGTTTGCCCGCAGCCACGCCGCCAATTCCTGCAACGAGGCATAGTCCCCCGTGGCCAGCGTGGCCGAACCGGACGCAAACACCAGATCCTCAAGCACCGCCACGCCACCCTGCTCCAACGCAGCCGCCATGCCCGTTGCAGGCACTGCTGGTTGCACCGGCAAAGACGGCGCTTGCTCTGCAGCCATCTGGTGCGGCGACTTGGTAGATGCCATCAGTGTGGGCTCTGGCAGTGCCGTCTGCCCCACGCGGGTCATCTGCACGAACCCATCCTGAGGTGATCGGCTGACCAGAAGGCTGATGTAATCCTTGCCCTTTGGCCCCGGCCTTTCCGCAGCCAGGTATCTGAAATCACCCAGATCTATATGCATATCGGGCTCCGGCAGGACATCGGTGCCATAGCGGAAATCAAAGCCGCCACAGGCCTGCGTCTCGCATTCGAAAATCACCGAAAAGCCCGCTGTGGCGATCTGGTCGCGCAAGGGCTGCATCAGTTGCAGTGTGGTCAGATCTGAAGATGCAATGCGAAAGGCGTTCTGCAACAGCGGCCCTTCAGCCAGCGCCGTGGTCATGGTGCCCTGTTGAAACGGCCCTATCGGCAGGCGAAACGACGTCATCGTTTCCACCCGCGACGCAGTGTTTTCGGCGGGCGCGGGAAAGGCCAGATCCAGCGTGGCCGCCGCAGCGCCCTGTGCTACCCCGCCCAGCAACGCGGCAAGGACAAGTCCTTTGCGCAGCTGCAAAACGGGGAAATGCGTCAATGTCACCTGCTTGGGCCTCTTTGGGGCTCATTTCTGTCGATAATGATAGTTTCCCACAACTGTCATTCCAAAGGAAGCATAGAGCCTGCGCGCCGGATCGTTCGCCACAGTCACCACCAAACACAGGCTATCAGCCCCCTGATCCAGCGCCCAGTGCGCCGCCGCCCGCAATATATTGTGCGCGGAACCTTGCCGACGCATCGCGGGCGTGATCTCCAGCGCGTGCAGCATCGCAACCCGGCCCGCCATGGCGACAAAGGCCACCCCCGCCGCGCGGTCCTGGGCACGCCCCAGGATGGCCGTTTTCGGCCCAGGCGCGCGGTGCATCACGGCAATCCGCTCTGCCCCGATTCCGCCTTCGGCCCACAGATTGGCCGCCATCGCCATCGGCGGCCAATGCGGGAAGGTGGTCATATGGTCCGGCAGATCAACCGCAGTCAGCGGCATCGCATAGGCCACGACAGGATCAACCACGCGATAGCCACGCGCCATCAGCGCCACATCCAACGCCGCGTCCTGCTCTCGGATCAGGAACAACGGCGGCTGGCCCAAAGCCACCATCGCCGACTCGGCCTGCGGAATGTCGTCGGGGTGCCAATCGGCCTCGGCTGTCGCCGCCGACACCCGCTTGCCCCCGCCCTTGCCGTCGCGGATTGCCCAAGGCCCCTGCCGCATGATCGCGGCGGCGGGCCATGTCGCCTCCATCACTTGGGCAAGACCCGCAAAGGTCATGCTGGAAACAGCGCCGCCAGTTCTGTCATCGCCGCGTCCACCTGCACCGCATCCGTGCCCCGCACCACCAGATTGGTCCCATACGCGCCGTTCAGCGTGAAGGGATACGACCCCATCGCAAGATCGGGATACGCCGCCGCAAGCGTGCCAAAGGCTTCGGCAATCTCACCCTCACCGCGCATCACGCGCAGTGTCTGCGACAACAGCGGCTTGCCCCCGGTCAGTGTCGGCAAAACCGAGGCCACCATCGCCTCAAATATCCGCGGCACTCCGGCCATGACATGCACATTGCCCAGGCTGAATCCCGGCGCGATCGACACCGGGTTGTCGATCAGAACCGCCCCATCCGGAATCCGGGCCATCCGCATCCGCGCCTCGTTGAACGGCAGATTCTGGCGTTCGTAATGCGCGCCCAGCAAGGCCATCGCATCGGCACGGTGGGTGATGGCCACGCCAAATCCTGCGGCAATCGCATCGGCCGTGATGTCATCATGCGTGGGGCCAATTCCGCCAGATGTGAACACATGGTCATATTGGGCACGCAGCGCATTCACCGCTGTGACAATCGCCGCATGGTCATCCGAAACGATGCGCACTTCGGTAATATTGATGCCATTCCGCGTCATTTCTCCCGCCAGAAAATGCAGGTTGGAATCTCGGGTGCAACCTGAAAGGATTTCATCGCCGAACACCAGCATCGCGGCGGTTGGGTTGGTCATGGCGGTCTCCTGAAATTGTTGAAGCGGGTATAAGCAAAGGTCATGCTCAAAGCCATACGTTTGCCATACCCAAATCAGACGCGGTGCAGCCTCTGGCAAAATCGCGCCGCATCGCCTATTCAGGTTCAAACCAGAGGACGATCCATGGACGACATTCGCGGCCGCGTAACGAAAGACGGCATCCGCATTTATGAAGACGCTGATTTTGCAGGCATGCGCACCGCAGGCCGAGTTGCAGCAGAAATCCTTGATATGGTTGCAGAATATGTCAAACCCGGCGTGACAACCGCTGTGATTGACGACTTTATCCGCGAAGAAATCACCCGGCGCGGCGTGGTATCGGCCACCATTGGCTACAAGGGCTACAAACACGCCTCGTGCATCAGTGTGAATCATGTGGTCTGCCATGGCATTCCGGGCGCTAAGCTACTGATGGATCAGGATATTCTGAACATCGACGTCACGGTGATCGTGGATGGCTGGTTCGGTGATACCTCACGCATGTATGTCGCCGGAACCGTCCCCCGCAAAGCCGAACGCCTGATCGAAGTGACCCATGAATCGCTGATGCGCGGCATCGCGGCGGTCAAACCGGGGAACACTTTTGGCGATATTGGCTATGCAATTCAAAGCTTTGTCGAAAGCAACCGTATGTCGGTGGTGCGCGATTTCTGCGGCCATGGGTTAGGCCGCGTGTTCCATGCGCCCCCGAACGTGCTGCACTACGGTCGGCCGAACGCGGGCGCGGTGCTGGAAGAGGGGATGTTCTTCACCATCGAACCAATGGTTAACTTGGGCCGCCCGGAAACCAAGGTTCTGGCCGATGACTGGACCGCCGTCACCCGCGACAAATCCTTGTCGGCGCAGTTCGAACATTCGGTGGGCGTGACTGCGACGGGCTGTGAAATTTTCACCCTTTCACCCGCCGGCAAGTTTCACCCGACCTGGGGCTAAAGCCCCAGAAGGCGCGGCAAGCCGTTCATATCGCCGAATATTTCCGCACCCACGTCGATCAGACCCTGGGCGTTTCCGTGCGGCGCATAGCCCATACAGCGCATCGCCGCCGCCCGCGCGGCCTTGGCACCATTGGCACTGTCTTCGATCACCACGCAGGCCTCGGGCGGCACCCCCAAGGCGCGCGCGGCGTGTAAATAAAGGTCCGGCGCGGGCTTTGGTTTACCAAGAATCTGCGCCGAATATATATGCCCCCGGAACCGCCCGATCAGTCCGGGATGCTGACCCAAAGTGATCTCCATCTTGCGCGCCGACCCGTTCGACCCGATCGCAAAAGGCACACCGGCAGTATCCAAGGCATTAAGAACGTTCATTATTCCGGAAATCAGGGGCGTGTCCTTGGCCAAGACGACATAAAGCCGCGCATAGAAATCCTGCACCCAGTCATCCGGCAAACTGGCCCCCATCCCCCGGCAGGTATCATATATCCCCTGCACCGTGCCCCCCAGCAACATCGCCTGCATCTCTGC
>CAZCFC010000026.1:0-18591 GCA_964497815.1 uncultured Cypionkella sp. | reverse complement strand
CTAGGTGTTTGATCCCACGGTTTGATGGTGCGATCCTTTCTCAGGAATGGAAGGAAGCACTATGGGACAAGTTCGTCACGGGAGCGCCACGACCACGCACGCCGTCAGAGCAGCAATACAGCGATCGCAAGCTTCGCTCGCGCAGTTGAGCCGGGAGCTCGGTATCAATCCGAAGACGGTTGCGAAGTGGCGGAAGCGGGCGACTGTTGAGGATATGAAGACCGGGCCGATGGAACCGCGGTCCACAGTGCTGACGGAGGCCGAGGAGGCGATGGTCGTCGCGTTCCGGCGCCACACGCTCCTGCCACTTGACGATTGTCTCTATGCTTTGCAGCCGTCGATCCCGCAACTGACGCGGTCAGCGCTACACAGGTGCCTTCAGCGGCATGGAATCTCGCGCCTGCCGGATGTCGAAGGCGACAAGCCCAAGCGCCAGAAGTTCAAGCGCTACCCCATTGGGTTCTTTCACATCGACATCGCCGAAGTGCAGACCGCTGAAGGCAAGCTCTACCTCTTCGTCGGCATCGACCGGACAGCCAAGTTCGCTGTCGCTCAACTCGTTGCAACGGCTGACAGAAAAACGGCTTGGGAGTTCCTGCAGCACATGCTCGAAGCCGTGCCGTATAAGGTCCACACCATATTGACCGACAATGGCATCCAGTTCGCCGAGCAACCCCGGAACCGCAACACAATCTATTCCCGGCCTATGCGCTTCGACTTGATCTGCGAAGCCAACGGGATCGAGCATCGGCTGACCAAGCCCAACCACCCGTGGACCAATGGCCAGGTCGAGCGGATGAACCGGACGATCAAGGACGCGACGGTGAAACGCTTCCACTACGAAACCCACGATCAGCTGCGAACACACCTCGCCGACTTCCTGGCGGCCTACAACTTCGCGCGGAGGCTCAAGACCCTGAATGGTCTCACGCCCTACGAATACATCTGCAAAATCTGGACATCGGAGCCAGATCGATTCATCCTGGATCCGATCCACCAGATGCCGGGACTGAACACCTAGGATCTGCTGCGATTTTTTCCGCGCGGCTGCTGGCTCTGTCAGCAAGGATCGGGATCTTGAAAAAGGTGCCGATCCTTCGCTTATGCTGGAAACGCCCGCCGGATCACCGATCGGGCACAGGGATGCCGCACACCCCCGATCTTGCCGAAACGCGGCTGTCCGATGCTGCCTACGGCGGTTTCTTACCGGGTCACAGGACCTGTGTCAGGCACAAGATTGACCAGATGGACGCCATCTTGCATGGTCCCTGCACCAGAACCGGTACCCCGAGGGTATCGAAACGTCTGGGCAGTTTGACCTGCGCAAGGGATGCATATGACGTTCAAACACACAGGAATGGCAAGTTTTGTAAAATGCTTGTTCTTTATCATGGGCATGATCGCGCCACAGGTTGCCGCTTCGGCTCCGCTTGATGGCAAGAAGACGACGACGATTCGTGCTGAAATCTCGAAACAGAAGATGAAACGCTTTGACTGGAGCGACACGCGCTCTGCCAGCCGGACTGCCAGGGCCGTCCCCGATGCAGTTTTGATCCTGTACCATGGGCAGGGATCCTACATCTGTTCCCCGGCCGGTTTTGGCCAAAGATCCAAGTGCTTCAAACGATAGCACGACGACTGCCAATATCCGGGGTTTATCACCTCTTGGACGGAAACATACCGCTGACGCCGGAAGGGCTGTGTTGCAAGACACAGCCCTTTTGAATTGCGGCCATTGCCCTTTTGTGACTGCTGATGATCTTGCCCGGAATTCCTTTTGGCGCGAATGCCTGGTCCTGACCAATGCGTCGCAAGTATGAGTGTCACGACGTTCAAGATATTCACCCGTAAAACCTTCCATTTTCAATTTGCCGGTTATACTTGAGAAAGAAAACTGAATTGGATTTATTGTATGATCATTGGGCAGTCGTTGAAATAGTTTTTTCGGCTGAGAAATTAAGGAATGGAGTCTCCGATGAAAAAAATCTTCGCACTTTCCGCCGCTGTTCTTCTTGCAGCCTCGGGCGTTGCCATGGCTCAAAACGTTTCGCTGGTTGAACAGTGGGGATGGGGCAATGGTCAGATCACCACGCAACACGGCGCGAATATGGCCTATACTGGTCAAGTGGGCATCGCGAATGGCAGCATGACCAGCCAGACCGGCGTGGCCAACGGTTCCGCGACCGTTCAGCACGGGATGCTGAACAGCTCGATCACTTCGCAGTTCGGAACAATGAACGGGTCGATGACCCTTCAATCCGGTCTGGGTCATATGTCTGAAACCGTTCAGACCGGCCATGGCAATGTGTCGTTGACCGTTCAGGGCAACTGATGTCCCAGAGCAGGGCAAGGTCTTGGCTTGCCCTGCTCCATTCAATTCGATTCCGCACCGTGTGAACTGTGGCTGGAATTGTCCCGATACTTCAGCTTTTAACAATGGGGTGGAAGAATGCGCTTGCGTCATATCCTTCTTACGACCGTATGCCTTGTGCCGCTGCTTGGATCAATTGCCAACGCAGAAAACGTCGCAGAGGTTTGGCAAACTGGAAGACAGAATCATGCATTCACTTTCCAGAAAGGCACCGACAATCAGGCCTCGATCAATCAGGTCGGCAGAGGCAATGTTGCGGCAATCGTGCAAAGTGGCGCTGAATCTACGCAACAGATCAATCAGACCGGAAACTTTCAAGGATTTGGCAGCACCCAGGTGAATGGTCGCAGCAACGCTGCCAGTTTACATGCGCAGGGTGGGAATCCAGTCATCCCGACGACCGTTCTGATAGATCTGGACTGATGTCTTTGGCCTTGAATGTTGAGGTTATAAGGATGAAAGCAACGACTTCACGCTTTGCGCTGCTTTTCTTTCTGACGGCTTTGATCGCAGCCAAGCCATTGGTCTTGGCTGCCTCCATTACGCAGCCGTCCTGTGATATTGTTGCCAGCAACAGTCGCAGCGTTACAAAACTTGTCGGGGTATCGAATCTAAGCGCCCCCGACACTGTGCTTTATCGTTTTGTTGTGAAACATCAGCAGTCTGGCCAATCAACGGTCAGTCAGTCCGGCATTTTCAAGACATCGCCAGACAAACCCGTCACAGTTGGTGTGATATCTGTTGGAGGCGTTTCGCAAGATCAAATTGAGGCTTATCTGGAATTGCGCAGTACCGATGGCGTATTTCTATGTGATGCCAAGCTTGGTTCAACCGCATCTGTCACCGATCAATGACGGCGCGCCGACCGATGCTTGACGTCAATGTCACGCAGACCACATTCGGCCAATCTTGACGCTGGATCAGCAAAAAGGGATAGGCCGATGCACATGATAGCAATGGACGCGTTTCGCATTCCGCATATCATCCAACGTGTCTCCACCCGGTCCAAGTCGCTGCAATCGGCGCGAAAAAGTCTAAGCTCGGCTTTGGTCAGGATGTTTCCCGGCAGCCTTAGGTGCTATCGCGAAGGAACAGAAATCGCGCAAAGTCCGGATGCAGGTACAGCGGTTTTGTGGCCCTTGGATGGGTGGATGATGACCCTGCCGACAGAGCCGAAAGCCCCGGGATCTTATCCGTCGGACGAGATTGTTTTGCCTGGAGAGCCTCTTTGTCTGGCAGAGAACGGGGCGGAACCTTCAGGGTATCGGATCCGGGCAATAAGTGATCTGTGTCTGATCGTGCTTGGTGCCGCAGATTGGCAATTCATCAACACAACCGATATCCAATTCCATCACTACACCAAAGATGTTGCAGCCTTGCGAATTCAGCGCCGGGTGATGCGAGAAAAGGTTTTTGCAAATACCAATCCTCTTGCGCGCGTTGCCTTCGTCTTGCTGGAAGTCGCAAGTCGATTGCCATTGAGAAGACTACCTGCGCATGTTGCATTTCAGATGCCGTCAAATCAGATTGCGGTCTATGCAGGTTTGACACGTGAAGATGTGGAAACGCAGATCGAAATCCTGTGCAATTCTGGCATCATTCAATTTGAATCGGCAGGGCACCTGACAATCAGATCGCCGGATATTCTAGCTTTTTTGGCAAATGCTGATCTTGGCCGCACGGCTGTGAAGCCCAGTTAGGACAATCCCCGGATTTGCCCTGCGCGAATGGTCCTTTCCGGTGCGCCAATCCCGAAAATGCGCGGACTTCCCGCTTTGATTTCAAGGGCCGTTTCCCGACAGAATGGCGGACAAACCGCCATTCAGCCATGCCTGCACGCCGCTGCGATTAAGGTGATCGGTATCGAAATAATATGACGGCTCAGGAAGCAAGTTGGAAAAATCAAAAAGCTGCACGCCCTGTCTTGTGGCGATCTGGTCGATGCGTCGCGCGAATTCGGCCTCCATGGGCAGTTTTTCCCGAAAACCGGGCGGCAGTGGTGGGCGAACGATGACCACGCGCGCCTTTGCCTGCTGGCACATCGCAACAAGGGCCGCCAGATCATCCAGATACCGTTGTTCAGGCACGCCACCTTGTGGATAAAGATAGTCGATCCGCTCGGCCTCTGCCGCAGCTGATGGGCGGCGGCGGCTTTCATCAAAGCGGGCTTCGGCGGTCCAGATGTCTGGTGACAGGCGGTCGGGATTGTTCAACTTGGAAAAACCCGTCCCATAATCAAGCCACGTCTTGAACGGCAGGCGGGGCAGGGCGTCTGTCAGAACCGCCATGGTGCGGCGATCATAAGGAATGCGCGCCAGCATGTCGGGGTCGCCAATCCGGTCCTCGTTCCAGCGGCGGTCGGCATAGCCGAACCCATCCACCACGATCAGGACATTGGCGGCGTGGTGATCTTGAAAAAACCGGCCACCAATAAGGCGCAGGACGTAAGGGCCGGCCCCGGTTGCGGCAAGATTGACGATGGTGGTGCCATGCGCGTCTTCTATCCGCTGTCTTGTGTCGGCAAAATCCAACGGCATCGCGTGCGATGCGCCCAGGATAAGCCATCCCGTCCCGGGCGTGTCGAGTGACCAGATGCGGAAAAACGGGTTTGCGTCCCCATGGCGGCGCACCAGAGTCTCGGCCCCGGTCAGCAAGGCAAGATAAACGACCAGACCTATCGCAAGAAAGGTGGATGTGATGCGTGGCTGCCAATGATCGCCCATCTTTCCCTCAGAACTGCATGTAGATGAAGGTGGTTGCCTGCCAACGGCCCAACAAAAGCAGCAGGGCCATACCGGCGTAGACAAGGCTCCAGCGCGCCGGCCTTGGCAAGGCAAGGACGCGCCTGTGCAGCGCCACGTTTCCGGTGATGACTTCGGCCAGAAGCAGGCCAACGATCAGACCTGCCCCGATGAAGTGCTGGGCGGTAAATGGATATTGGGCCAGCACATCGGGCGCACTTGGCAGTGCCAGACTGACGCGGCGCAGAATTGTAAAGGCGTCGTCTAGGTCGCCTGCCCGAAAGAACACCCAGGTCAACAAGATCAGGTGAAAGGTGATCAGAACACGCAGCGCAGTCACGATCCGGGTTTTGGGGGCATCAGGCAGCGCCTGTTCGATGGCGACAAAAGCCCCGTTCAGCAGACCCCACACCACAAAGCCCGCCCCGGCGCCATAGCCAAGCCCCGAATGCCAAAGACCACTCAACGCAAAGACGGTCATCAGGTTGACGACAGTCCGCAGCCGCCCCGCCCGACTGCCGCCCAGTGGGATAAAGACATAATCGCGGAACCATTTGCCCAGCGTGATGTGCCAGCACTCGGCCCAGAACCGGCCCACGCTGGCGCAAAGGTATGGCTTTGCAAAATTGGGCGGAAGCGCCAGCCCGAAGATAAGCGAAAGCCCAAGCGCAAGATCGGTATAGCCCGAAAAATCGCAGTAGATCTGAAAGGCGAAGAAATAGGTTGCGATCAGCAGTTCAAGCGGCGCGGCATAGTCTGGAATGGCAAAGGCCGGGTCCACCACCAGCGCCAGATTATCAGCGATCACCAGTTTCTTCAGCAGCCCGCCAAGGATCAGAAGGCCTCCGATCTGCAGTCCTGATGGCGCAAACCGCAAGCCTTTTTCGATTTGCCCGGCCAAGTCGCGGCTGCGGGTGATCGGTCCGGCAAAAAGCTTTGGAAACCAGACAAGCGCGAAGATGGCGGCGTTGCCCTGCACTGTGGACGGTGCTGTGGCTGGCATCGACAGCGCGCGCCCTGAATCGATCAGATAGGCGATGGCGGCAAAGCTGTAGAAAGAATAGCCCGCAGGCGCTGAAAGCCCCCAACTTTCCCCAAGCCCTGCCTTGAAGGCCGCCAGAACCGCAGTCAGACACAACGCGCCTGCGGTCGTTGCTGTCCGCATATCTGCATGGCGCGCCAGGGCCACCGCACCGATGGCCACTGTCACCACAAAGCCAAGGTAGATCAGGTTGGTCCAGCCGTAGCTGCCATAATGCACAAGGCTGGCCAGAACCAGAAAGACAAGGCGCCAAGCCTGCGGGATCACGGCGAAGACGGCGACAGTGCCGACAAGAAACAGCCAGAATTCAAGCGAAGCAAAGGTCACCGCAGGCCCCCATTCCTTCAGTACGAGGCCCCGCCCGCGCGCAGCTCGACAGGCACGTCATCAATCGGCACGCCGCCATTGACCACAAGGTAATCCGCCAACTGACCGCGTTCTGCCTCTGTCAGTGGCACCTCGACATGCGACGGCTTGCCCAAGGTACCAAGCCAAGCTTCGCGCGGGCGATCCTGGGTGACGACAACAGTGACGATGTGGCACGACTGACAATGTGACAACGTCATGTCGCGACCGTCGGGCGGCAGTGTTGCCACATCGGTCAGCGGCGCCGCATAGGCCAGATAATCCGCAAGCGTCTGGCGTTCCCATGGCTCCAGCCCCGCTGCGCCGGGCAACGCGTCGGATGCCAGCAGTGGCAACCAGTCGGCGGCGGTGCGGGGGGCTGATGTCTTGTCAGCAAGGACCGCCGCACCCATGCCGCCATCAACCAGCCGCTGGACCAGAAGGCGGCCGCCATCGGGAATGAAATCGAAAAGGGCGTCTTGCGCCACGGCGATACTGGCGAAAGCACCCAAGGAAAGCAGGATGGCAATGTTGGCAACGCGCATCTTCTTCTCCATGTGTCGCAACGATCAAAATCGCAGTTCGGCCGGAACGTCATCGGGCCGCAGCGGCATGTTTATGGCCGAATAGTCTGCAAACACCTCTCGCTCGGTGTCCGTCAGTTTCATGGTCATGTGAAACGGAGACTTGAACACCGCAAGCCAGCCTTCATGCGTCCTGTTCTGCATCAGGTATCCGGTGAACAGGGAATGGCAGGACTGGCATTCAGACAAGGCGATATCGCGACCATCCCGAGGCAGGATGGCCGCGATACCCAGTCTTTCTGAACCGGCGACCTGGGGGACAGGCGTTGTCGCGGCCAGAAACCCTGCAAGGGTCCGGATCTGGCGTTCGTCCAGATCCGTTCCTTTTGACACGATGCGGTCAGTCCATTCGGCCAGATCTCCTGTCTTTGCCAATTGCGCGATTGCGCCCGTGTCGGTGCCAAAGACCTGAACAAACAGCGTGCGCCCACCGTCGGGCATGAAGCCAAAGTCGGGCACGGTTTGCGCGCAGACCGTGCCTGCCAACACCACGGCAACCAGACTGCCAGCCTGTTTCATCCGCCCGAACCCATCGAAACGGATGCCAGGGTGTAAACGGGAATGGTGGTGTAAGTTGCGGTTGCTGTGCCATTGAAGCCCATGCCCTTGATCCGGTCCAATTCGATGGCCGTGTCATCACTGATAAATTCTTCGCCGCATCCGCCGCAGCCCAGTGCCGGAATGCCACGGATCATCATGGCGTCGTCACCGCGCCAGAACACCGCCGAAATGGTTGTCGGCCTCAGCGTCCCGCTATTGCAGTTCGGGCACCCCGGATCGCCACTTGCGATTTTTGGCTCGGCCAGATCAGATGTCATTTGAATCGCTTGAAACATCGTTTCGCTCCTTTGGTGCGATCAGATCATTTTTTCCGCAGCAGCGACGATGTGGTCGGCATTGGGCCGCATCCAGAGGAACATCTCGGGCGACGCGGGCGGCGGCGCATCCGGAAAGGCAATGCGCTTGAAGCGGGCCCCTTCGACATTCTCGGCGCAGCGGGCCACCACCTCGGCGGCAGGGCCCAGCGTGTAATAGGACTGATCCACCGCCAGCAGCCGCTTGGTCTTGGCGACCGATGTCACCAGCGTTGCGGTGTCCATCTCTTTCAACACCCGCAGGTCGATGACCTCGACCGACATGCCCGCCGCTGTCAACCGTTTGGCCGCATCCAGAACATCCGGCATGCCCGCCCCCGATCCGACGATGGTCAGATCGCTGCCTTCCTGACGCACGGCGGCCTTGTCCAGTGGCACTTCGTACTGTTCGTCCGGCACCTCTTCGGACAACATCCGCAAGCCTGCCGGGTACAGGAAAACCACCGGGTCGGGGCTGCGCAAAGCACTGACCATCATGCCCTTGGCATCATAAGGTGTCGAAGGAATGACGGTGCGCACGCCGGGAATATGGGCGTAATAGCTGTCGATCTCGTAATCCGAATGCTGCCCGGCAAAGCCCGGAGTCTGGCCTGTCATTTCCATGATGAAGACAACCGGCAATGTCGCCTTGCCGCCCGTCATGCTGCGCAGCTTGCCAGCATGGTTCTGGATCACCTGAAACGGCATGCAGGCACCCTGATACGGAATGTAGGTGGCAGACCTGCTTCCCGCGAGACCGGCCCCGATCACCGTCGAAACCATCCAGTTTTCGTCGATCCCGGTATTGACCACCCGTTTGCGGCCGAATTCGGTTTCCAGATTGATCACCGGCATGCCTGCGTTCGATGCGACAGGCGGTGTCAGTTCATAAATCCACGTCATGGCCGGATCGGCGCGCATTTCTGCCGCAACAGCCTCAAGCACCGAATACATCCAAGTCTTTACAGTCATGATCTTGAGTCCTTTTGAGTGGGTCAGGCCAATTGGCGCGGGATCACCGAGCCGCTGGCAAAGACATGCTTCAGGCCATCTTCGGGATTGCACAGCGGCTGCTCTGCCGCCCAGGCAAAGGCCTCATCCACCTCGGCCCGCACCTCGGTCTCGATCTTGTCCGCCGCCGCCGCGTCCAGAATTCCCCAATCAATCAGGGTTGCACGGGAAATCTCGACCGGATCGCGCTGCATCCAGTTGCGCAGCTCGCGTTCCGGACGGATCGACGAAATCGCCAGCGGATCATAGCCAAAGGCACCCAGTTCGCCTGCGGTGGCCCCCGGCGCGCCCCAGTGGTTGTAGTAGCGATAGGTCTTGGCCTCGATGAAGGTTGGCCCCTTGCCCGCACGGGCCCGGTCCACGGCCTCTTTCATGGCGTTGTAGACCTGAAACACGTCTTGCCCATCCACCACCCGCGCCGGAATGCCATAGGCCCTTGCCGCATCGGCAATATCGGTGTGCGGGCAGGAATAGGAATAATGCGCGTACTGGTGGTACAGGTTGTTTTCCAGCACATAGATGAACGGCAGGTCCAGCAGCTTGGCGTTGTTCAGCGCCGAATGGAAATGCGGCGTCGCATAGGTGCCGTCGCCGGCAAAGACCACCGACACCTGATCCGAACCGCGCGCCCGGAACGCAAAGGCCGATCCCTGCGCCAGCAATGGTCCCGGTCCTATCATCCCGTCCGCCCCGATAAAGCCAACCGACGGGTCCGACAGGTGCATTTCGGCCCCATACCCACCGTTCAGACCAGTTGCGCGGAAATCATTCTCGGCGCACATGGCCTTCAGATCGACACCCTTGGCAATCGCGTGCCCGGTGGGGCGGTGCGACGAATAGACAAGGTCGATCTGCTCAAACGGCCCATCGTTGCGCAGGGCCGCGCAGACACCCGTCGCCACGGCCTCTTGCCCCGCATAGAAGTGGTTGTAGCCGCGGTAGGTTGTGTCCGTCAGCATCTTGTCGGCCATCGTGCGCTCGTGCCAGCGAATGCGCAGGATGGTGCGATACATGCCGATCAGCTTGTCATCGGGAAGGTCCATCGCCCAATAGCCGATCTGGCCATTTGCTCTGGCGGCTTTGGTCGACAGGGCCATCGAAGCCCCGGCAAAAGCAGACAATTGCAGGAACCCGCGGCGTGTTGCCTGCAAATTGCTGCGCGATTCTGAGGCTTTGATTTCAGGGCCCGGCATGGTCGCTCCTTTGGTTGGCAGGGGTCAGGATTGCAGCCACGGTCGCAGGAACTGCCGGGGCTATCATTGATGGCAGTCAACGGCCTTTTTCCGGCACGGGTGCCAAGGCAGGCGGCGTTGGGGACCGATGACATCTGTCAATGATTTTGCATGGCTGCGCAGTCGAAGGTCATGGCCAAGCCGCCTGATGTCCGGCCGTCGATGCAAAGGTCACCCAACATGCCCCACCGCGGATTTCGACTTGTACGGTCTTCTGATCTTGAAATTCGCGGTGATGCCAGTTGGCTGTTCATCGCCGCGTTGCTGATTTACGGCCTCGGCCGCACTGCCTTTCCGGTATCGGCACCGGGGCTTGGAAATGTTCAGTACCTGACGGCAGCCGTCGTGACGGTGCTGGCGTTCTTTGGCGGGCTTTTGCTGCACGAATGTGCGCATGCGCTGGTCGCCAGACGGTTTGGTCTGAAGTCTGGCGTGGTGACGCTGTTCGTCTTTGGCGGGATTGCCGATCTGATGGAGGCCCCGCACGATCCAAGGTCGGAATTCTGGATTGCCGTTGTCGGCCCCCTTGCGACGCTTGCGCTGGTTGGGGCCTGTGTCGGCTTGTCCAAGGCGCTTGGCACCACGCCGGATGTCCTGTTGGCCAGGGTCGCGCTTGACCACCTGGCAATGCTGAACACGACGCTGCTGGTGTTCAATCTGGTGCCTGCCTATCCCTTGGACGGGGGCCGCCTGCTGCGGGCCGCAATCTGGCAGGTGAACGCGGACCGCTTCCGCGCAACCATGATCGCGGCCGCCTTGGGGATCCTGTTTGCGTGGGTGCTGCTTTTCATGGGCATCTTGTCGCTTTTCACTTCGGGCGATGCGCTGGGGCTTTGGTCCATCCTGATCGGCATGCTGCTTTTGAATGTGGCGCAGGCTGCGCGGTCGGATGCGCAGCTGCACAAGCATCTCGGAGGCCGGACGGTGGCCAGTGTGATGACGCCGCATCCCGTGACAGTCGGCCCCGAAGCATCTTTGTCAGAGGTTGTGGATGCCATCATTCTGGAACGGGGCCGCTCGTTCGTGCCGGTTGTGGCGCAAGGTCGGCTGGTGGGCGTGGTCACTGCCGAAGCGATCCGTCGAACATCCCGCGATCTGTGGCCCACCACCCGCATCAGGCAGGTCATGGAACCGCTTGGTCCTGAAAACACGATAGAGCCGGATGCCGCCTCGGACATGGTGTTGCATCACATGGCAAGAACCGGCCGCCACAAGCTGGTTGTCGCCCGTCAGGGGGTGCTTGTCGGTGTGGTCACCCTGGGAGATCTGCTGAATTATCTGGGCATTGTCCAATTGTTCAAGGACCGCCTGCCAGACAGCAAGACAAAGTCCCTGCGCCGCCGCGCGAACGGCATTCACGAACATCCGCTGTCCCGGATGATCCACCCAAAGTGCAAGATCCTGTCTGCCGACCGCCTGCTGTGAATTGGAACCAAAGGTCATGGCTTTCTGTTTCAGGCGGTGCAGGGAAACGGTCAGGGTAGGGGCAACCGGGCCACTGGTGCCGGATCATGGGCACGGCGCCGGGCTGGTCCGCACGCTTGCAGACCCGACTGCGCCACCTGCATGTTCCGGAGGGTCAAAATGATGAACATCCTGATGTTTTCGAACACGTTCAAACCTTGCGTCGGTGGCGTCACGCACAGCATTTCGATGCTGCGAAAGGGCCTGATTGACCACAATCATCACGTTCTGATCGTGGCGCCAAGGTTTGATGGTTTCGAAGCCGATGAGCCGGGCATCATTCGCGTCCCCGCCTGGCGACGGTTTCGCGGGGATGTCTTTTCGGTGCCTTTGCCACTTTCACGCCGGATCAAGGGCATGCTGGATGATTTTGCCCCGGATGTCGTACATTCGCATCATCCCTTTCTGCTGGGGGATACGGCATTGCGGGTTGCCGCCAATCGGGGATTGCCGACGGTGCTGACCTACCACACCCGCTACGAACATTATGGGCATTACCTTGGCTTTCAGCCGCCGCGCATGACCCGGCTGATCCGGCGCATCAGTATCGGATATGGAAATCTCTGTGATGCCCTGATTGCCCCGGGTCCTGATCTGCGCAGCGACCTTTTGCGTGCAGGTGTGACCGTGCCGATCCATGTGATCCCGACCGGACTTGCGCCCGAAGCCTTTGCGTGCCGGAACCGGGCGGCGGCGCGGCGGCGCTTTGGCCTTGCTGAAACGGGCAGGGTTGTCGGCCATGCCGGTCGACTTGCCTTTGAAAAGAACCTGCCGTTTCTGGCCGATGCAATGGTCTTGTTTCTGCACCAGGTCCCCGACGCAAAAGTGCTGATCGCCGGGGATGGACCGGTCCGGCAGGCGATGCAAAGCCGGTTCGCCGCTGCTGGTTTGGCGAACCGGGCGATTTTTGCGGGAATGCTGTCTGGCGACGCCCTTGCCGATTTTTATGCCGCAAGCGACATTTTCGCGTTTTCATCGGAGACCGAGACGCAGGGTCTTGTTCTGGCCGAGGCAATGGCGGCCGGATGTGTTGTGGTGGCGTTGGACGTGCCAGCGGCGCGACGGCTGCTGAAAGACGGTCAGAACGGGCGGCTGGTCTGGTCGGCTGCGGAACCCGCGGCTTTTGCCCGGGCCTTGGTCGACCTGTCGTGCCTGACACCGGAACAACTGGCCCGTCTGTCGCAATCGGCACGCCAGACGGCCAGACGGCACAGTCTGGACGCAATGGTGCAAAAGGTGGTGGCGCTTTATGCCGATGTCATCGCGGCGCGGTCTTTGGGGCAGCACCCCGGACAGACCGTGCAGGGGCAGAACGCGCTGCGGGGGGCGCTTCGGGAAATGCGTCTGCTGGCCAATCTGGCCATGGCGATCGGTCAGGCCGCATTGCCGGGACACGATGGGTCAGCGGGACAAGAACCATGAACGGACACCAGACGCCAAAACAGGGATTGGCCAGAAACCTGGCCGCGACGGTGACGACTGAATGTCTGTCGGCCCTGCTGGGCATTGTCAGCCGGACCTGGCGGATCGAAGTTTACGGGCGATCGGAACTGGATGCGTTGAATGACAACGGTATTCCCGTGATGGTCATGTTCTGGCATGGGCATTACGTCCCGCTATTGGGTTTTGCGCGGGGGTTACGGTTGACCGCGCTGATCAGCGGTACGGGGCGCGGGCGACTTCTGGCGCGGCTCTGTCGTCGGTTCGGGTATGGTGTGGCTGCTGTCGGTGCACCAACGGGCCTGTCTTCGCCGGCCTATGATGCCTTGCGGTTGGCCGTTGACGAAGCCGGCGCTTTGACCGCGATTGCGGCGGATGGTCCATTGGGGCCTGCCCGCAAGGCCAAGCCCGGGCCCGTGCTGCTTGCGGCCATGCTTGGCTACCGGGTGATGCCGCTTTGTGTGCGCATTTCTGGCCGGGTGGTTCTTGCGCGCCGATGGGACCGAATGGAAATTCCGCTTCCGTTTGCGCGGGTGCAGATCCGCTTTGGCCCTGCGCTGATCGTGCAGAATCCGATGCCAAGGTCTGATCTTGTGGCGGTCTGTCAAAGGCTGACAACGGCACTTGAGGCAAGTCCAGCCGAGCCAATTGTGCCTTTTGGCGAAAGAACCGGCACGGTTGGCGGTTGAAGACGGGCCTTTCGGCGCGTTGTCCTGCATGGGGTCAGGCCAGTCTTTGGGCAATCTTCAACGGCTGTCGCCTGTTGAGATGCCGTCAAGGGCGGCGATGATTTCAGTCAATGCCCGAAGTCCCCCCTGACCCAAGACTGACACAAGACTGACCCAAAACTGGGCCCAGTTCCTGTAAGGAGGTGGTCATGGCGGCACAAACTTGGCGCGGGGCTGCAAAAACCCGCCCCCTGACAGCGTTGTTCAATCCCGCCAGCATTGCTGTGGTCGGGGCGTCGGATGATCTTTCAAGCGTCGGCGGGCGGGTCTTCCATAACCTGACGCAAGGTACGTTTCAGGGTCTGGTCGTGCCGGTCAATCCGCATCACAGGAAAATCGCCACTCTGCCCTGCCTCGCTGGGCTGACCGAATTGGCCGCGCCTGTCGATCTTGCCGTGATCGCAACCCCCGCCGCGACGGTCCCCGGCCTGATCACTGATTGCGGCAAGGCCGGCATATCGACCGCGATTGTGTTGTCGGCCGGATTTGCCGGATGCGGACCGCAGGGGGATGCCCTGCAGGCCGATCTGGCACGATCTGCGCATGCGGCAAAAGTGCGGGTTCTTGGACCGAACAGTCTGGGGATACTGCTGCCGAAGGTCGGGGTCAGTGCCTCCTTTCTCAAGACGATGCCACCGGCCGGAAAGCTGGCATTTGTTTCGCAGTCCGGGGCATTGATCGCAGCGATGGCGGATCTGGCGACATCGGCCGACATCGGATTTTCCGCGCTGGTGTCGCTGGGGAACTCGGCCGATATCGGATTTCCCGAGGTGTTCGCGCATCTTGCCACCGATCCGGGAACCGACGCGGTGTTGGTCTATGTTGAAGGCATTTCCGCCGGACCCGCATTCTATTCCGCCCTGCGAAAGGTTGCGCGGGCCAAGCCTGTGATCGTGTTGAAAGGGGGCCGACATGAAAAGGCCATCGCGGCGGCGCATACCCACACAGGCAGTATTGCCACCGGTCCACTGGTGTTTGACGCAGTGGTCCGGCGCGCAGGGGCGGTGCAGGTGGCGGGATTTGACCAGATGCTTGCCGCAGCCGAATTGCTGGCAACCGGGATGCGACTGGCCGGCAACCGGATATGTGTCTTGTCAAACGGTGGTGGCGCTGGTGTGCTGGCCGCCGATCGGGCCGAAGAACTTGGCCTTGCCTTGCCGCCGCTTTCCCGCACGACCGAGGTGCAGCTTGACCGCATGCTGCCAGCCTTTTGGTCAAGGTCCAATCCCGTCGACATTCTGGGTGATGCACCGCCGGATCGGTTTGTGGCGGCCCTGCGGAGCTGTCGCAAGGACAAGGCGTTTGATGCGGTGGTGGTCTTGTTGACGCCGCAGGCCATGACACAGGCAACCGCAGTGGCAAAGTCGTTGATCGAATTGAACCATGCCGCCGCCGACAAGCCCCTTGTGGCCTGCTGGATGGGGGAGCAATCCGTCAAAGAGGCGCGGCGCCTGCTGTCGGCATCGGGGATACCCAACCTTCCCACCCCCGAAGCCACTCTGACCGCCGTTTCCGTGTTGGAACGCTGCCAAAACAATCGGGTCAGGGCGCGGCAGGCACGCCTGTTCCGCAGGCCGAGGCCGGTTCATGATCTTCCGTCGGCCCTTGAGGTGATCAACAAGGCCATCGCCGCGCGGCAAGGGATGCTGACATCGGTGCAGTCGCGGGCCGTCTTGGCCTGCTTTGGTATCCCGATCCTGCCGCAGCATGTTGCCACCAGCGCGGCGGCAGCAGGGGCTGCGGCCCGGGCGATTGCCGCACCGGTGGCGATGAAAATCCTTTCACGCGACATCAGCCACAAAAGCGATGTCGGCGGTGTCGTGCTGAACCTGCCCACGGCCGACTCGGCGGCATCCGCCTTCGCGCCCTTGCTGGCGCAGGTACGGCAGCAGCGGCCCGATGCCGTGATCGAGGGCGTGACGATCGAACCGATGGCGCATTTGCCAGATGCGCGCGAACTGATCGTGGGGTTCCATCGCGACCCGGTCTTTGGTCCGATCATCGCAGTTGGTGCTGGGGGCATTCTGGCGGAATTTCTTCCCAACCATGCTGTTGCCCTGCCGCCGGTCAATCCGTACTGGGCCAACGATCTTTTGCAGCAGAGCGGCCTGGCACCAATTCTGGGCGCGCACCGCGGAAAGGTGGCTTGCGATCTGCCCGCGCTGTCAGACCTGATCTGCCGGGTGTCAGACATGAGCCACGACCTGAAGGCCGTCCTCGCAGTGGACATCAACCCGCTGCTGTGCAGTCCGACGGGTGTGCTTGCTGTGGATGCGCGGATGCAGTTGCAGACAGAGCCTGCGTGACGGTCATTGCTGATCGTCGGTCGCGGATCGGGATGGCCTTTCAGGGCGTTTTCGGACCGCGAGCTGGCCGCGCGCCGGGGGGCGAAATGCGGATCGCCGCCAACACCGATCTGTCGGGATCCTTGATGCCTGCCGTTTGCAGGCCCGTTGCGCGGGATCAATGAGCCGCCGCAGGGCTCTGTCATCTTGCCCTCAGACCAAAGGGTCTTTGCCCCAAAATCCAAGGAGATGAAAATGAGTGATCTTGACATCAAGCAGAACGTTCTGGACGCGCTTGAGTTTGACCCAGGCATTGACAGCGCCAGCATCGGTGTTGCTGTGGACAATGGGGTTGTCACACTTACCGGCCATGTCCCGACCTATGCGGAAAAGCTGAAGGCCGAAGAGTTGACCATCGCGATCCGCGGCGTGAAGGCGATTGCTCAGGAGATTGAGGTGCGTCCCTTTGGCGCAAATCTGACCGCCGATGATGAGATCGCCCGCCGTGCCCTGGATGTGCTGCGGTGGAACACGACAATCCCTGTGGGTGCCGTCAAGGTGAAGGTTCAGGCCGGATGGCTGACGTTGACCGGATCGCTGGAATGGAACTATCAGCGCGAGGCGGCTGCGCGCGCCGTGCGTGAACTGGCGGGCGTCAAGGGCGTGTCCAACACCATCACCATTGCCGCAAAGGCAAGCCCCAGCGACATCCGGGACCGCATCGAAAAGGCTCTGAAGCGGCAGGCCGAGCTTGATATGCAAAACATCCGCGTCAGCGTGCTGGATGGTGCTGTTACCTTGGAAGGCAGGGTTCACAGTCTGAACGAACGTCGTGTGGCCGAACAGGCGGTCTGGGCCGCGCCCGGTATCCGTGAGGTCCGTGATCGACTTTCGGTCGCCTGAATGGCCGAAGGTGGTGCCCGTCGCCGTGCGGGCCCCACCTGTATCGGCGGGTCGGCGTTGGAATTTTCCGTTCAAATGCAACAACAAGCGGGCCGTGGGGTTCTGTCGGTCGGCATCGGGGTCAATCATGTCAGAGGCTATTGTGACGCGACGCGGACTGATCGGGACAATGGCGGTCGGGGCATTTGCAACGCCAGCATCGGCCGAAGACCCGGAATTGACGGTGTCTGCAGCATTGGCAAGGCGCCGCTCGATCCGCGAATACACCGCAGGCGATGTCGATACAGCAACCCGTGATCGGATCTTGTGGGCGGCCTTTGGCCTGAACCGGCCCGAAGGCGGTGGACACACCGCCCCGTCGTGGCGCAGTGCGATGGATGTGATGCTTCATGTGGCCGATGGCAGGGGTGTCGGATTGTACGATCCGGTGACGAATGCGGTCAAAACGGTGTTGGCCGAAGACATCCGGTCACTTCTTAGTCCGCAGCCATTTGTCAAGACTGCGCCTTTGTGCCTGATCTTTGTCTCTGATCTGGACCGACTGGTTGCTGCGGCCGGGCAGGATTTGCCTGAGGCAGACCAAGCGTTGAACGCCCATGTGAACAGTGCCGTTGCCGCGCAGAATGTCTATCTTGCCTGTGCGGCGCTGGGCCTTGGCACCTGTCTGGTTGGCGGGGCTGATCGGCCTGCCATTGCGACCGCACTGGGTTTGGGCGCGCGGCGGCTGGTGACTTATATTCAGCCAGTTGGCTGGCCAGCCTAGAATGCCCGCAGGGTGGCGCGATCCTTCCATTTTGCAGCAAGGGGCGTAAGATCGCAGCATCGCAACGCCCGTTGGCCGGTGAGCACCAGAGGTCCTGCATGGTTGTCAAAGGGGACGAGATCTTTCGGGTTCAGGCCCTGACCAAGACCTATCAGTCTGGTCAACTGACTGTGGATGCGCTGCGTGGCGTCGATTTCGCGGCGCAGAGGGGCGAATTCGTGGTGATCCTTGGGCCGTCGGGTTCGGGTAAATCAACATTTCTCAACATAATCGGCGGGCTTGATACGGCAACAGCCGGGCAAGTCTGGTTCTTTGGTGATGCCCTGACGCACATGAACGATGCGGGCCTGACCCGCTATCGGCGGGATCATGTCGGGTTCGTATTTCAGTTCTACAATCTTGTTCCCAGCCTGACGGCCCGCGAAAACGTGCGTCTTGTCACCGAAATCGCCCAGCGCCCCATGCGCCCCGAAGAGGCGCTTGCGATGGTCGGGCTGCAGGACCGTATGGATCATTTTCCGGCGCAACTTTCAGGTGGGGAACAACAGCGTGTGGCCATTGCCCGTGCCATCGCGAAAAATCCCGAAGTCCTGTTGTGCGACGAACCCACTGGCGCGCTGGACTCCTTTACCGGGACCCGGGTGTTGCAGTCGCTGTTGACGGTCAATGAGGCCATCGGTGCGACCACCATCGTGATCACCCACAATATTGCCATCGCCGATATCGGCCACCGGGTGGTGCGGTTTGCCAACGGGACAATCGTGGGTGACACCCTGAACAAGGACCGCAAGCCGGCCGAGGCGATTTCATGGTAATCGCCTTGTCGCC
>CAZCFC010000025.1:0-18761 GCA_964497815.1 uncultured Cypionkella sp. | reverse complement strand
CTGCGGTCTTGCCTTTTTTGAGGGGTCATATTTCAACCCTCCAAGGCCATGCGTCGGCTCTGCCACGGGCTTCTCCCCCCTATGTCACGTTGGATATTCCATCACCGCGTTTCCCCACGTGGCGAAAGAAAGGGGCGGCACTTTTGCACCGCCCCTGCTGACCCCGAAGGATCAGTTCTTGTTTGCGTAGTCCGCGACGTTCGCAGAAGTCACCAACTGGAACGGAATGTAGACCTTCTGCTCAACCGCTTCGCCCTTGGACAGCTTGATCGCTGCATCCAACGCGCCAGCGCCCTGACCAGCTGCGTCCTGGAACACGGTCACATCCAGATCGCCCGCCTGCATCGCTGCCAGCGCGTCCTGGGTGGCGTCAACACCGCCGACCACGACCGAAGCCATGTCGATGCCTGCCGCCTTCATCGCCTGAATGGCACCGATCGCCATTTCGTCGTTGTTGGCAATCACGCCATCAAACGCGGTGCCGGTCGACAGCCAGTTGGTCATCAGGGTTTGCGCCTGATCACGGCTCCAGTTGGCGGTCTGCTCGTCGATGATGGTCAGTTCGACGGCACATTTGCCAGCGGCCATGACGTCATGGATGTCAGCGGTGCGCTGCACGGCGGCCTGGTTCGAAAGCTCGCCCATCAACACGTAGACACTGGCCTTGTCTTTGCCAGCGGCTTTCAGCTGCGCGCAAACCTCGATGGTTTCCAGCGTGCCCGAGTCAACCTCGTTGGATGCCACGAAGGCCTGGTTGTCCGGCAGAGTATCGACGTTGATCGGCTGGCGGTTCACATACACCAGCGGCACACCCGCAGCGGCAGCAGCGTCCGACATGGCCTGGGTGGCCGAGGTATCAACCGGGTTCACGATGATCGAGGTCACGCCCGATGCGATGAAGTTGTTGATCTGGTCCAACTGCTTGGCCACGTCGTTCGCCGCATCTTCGATTTGCAGCGCGACGCCCAGTTCCGTCGCCTTGGCATCCATGCCGTTGCGCAGAACGGTCAGGAAGTTATCGTCAAACGCCGCCATCGAAACGCCGATGCCATCAGCCATCGCGCTGGTGCCCATCAGGGCAACAAAGCCAGCGGTCACAAGGGTCTTCTTCATGTGTCTCTCCTCCACAAGATGGTGTCCGGCACACCGGTCTCCCCGCCGGACCGCCCGTTCAAGGCGGTGTTCAGAACGGCTATAAACCGCAGTCTGAACCATTTTGCAACGCACGTTGTACTTTTTTGCGCGCTGCAATATTTGCTTATTCACCTCAGGCCGCAACGCCCGCGCGAATGAATTCCATCGAAGCGGCCAAGGCCGGGCCCGCATCGGCCAAAGCATGCACGGAAGGCGCGAAAGGCTCATAGCTGACCGGGCCAGTGTATCCCGCCGCCCGCAGCGCACGGATCTGCGCCACGTTACCCAGCAGATCATCGGCATCGACCAGAACGCGATGCGGATCGCGCATGTCGTTGACGTAAATGCTGTCCTTGACGCCCGACACATGCACGATCCCGGTCAGTTCCGGATAGATCGGCCCACCCCCAGCCAGCGCGTGATGGAAGGTGTCATGCACCATGAAATAGGTGCCGCGCCCGTCCACAGCATCAATCACCTCGGCCAGAACGTCCTTGTAGCGCAACGAGCAAACCTCGAACCCCAGCGGCTCGACCATCGCGCGCAGGCCATGCGCCTTCAGCATCGGCAACAGCGCGCGCAGGGCCGTTTCGGTTACGGCGCGGCTTTCGGCACGGCTGGTGGCCACATTGTCATTGCGCGGGATCAGCGAAATCGCCTCGGCCCCGGCGGCCACCGCGATCTTCATCAACGCCTCGGCCTCGGCGCGCTTGGCATCGGACCAGTCGTTGAACATCTTCACCTCGGCCAGCGCCAGAAACCGCAGCCCACGCGCCTTCACTGCAGCGCCAACCACCGCCGGATCAGCCCCGTCGAACAACGGGCCTTTGAAATCGTTGCGGAATTCCACACCCACGCAGTTCAGCGACTGGGCCAGATCAAGAAATGCCTCCCAGCCAAGGTTTGGGGTGGTCATGTGGTTCAGGGCAAAGGGCAGCATGCAGACAATTCTCCAACGACTCGCGGCCAGATCGGCACCGTCATAGAATTGATATTCCATTTTCAGAACCATTCAAATGGAAAATTCCAAAACGCCCCGCAAGTCTTGACGAATTCTGACGATCCCGTCAGCCAGCTGGCAGTGGCGGCGCCTAAATTGATTCCGCCACATGCAGATTGGGCGGCAGGAAATGCTGTATCCCGGCGGCGGGCATGCCGTCACTGACCACCCGGATCATCTGCAAGATCAGATCACGGCACAGCTTTTCCAGCGGCGTGTCGATCACCAGTGTCACCAGCCCCTCGGCCAGCGCTGCGCGTGACTGACCGGTCAACTCCGACACCACCATCGCCAAGCCGCGCGCAGGTCGCGCCTCACGCATGGCGGCGATGGCCCCCTCCATGCCGCCACCCGCCACATAAATGCCGCGCAAATCCGGCTGTCGGGCCAAAAGCCCCAGCGTGGTTTCATAAGTCAATTGCCGGGTTTCCAGATTCACCAGCGGGTCCAGCACGGTCAGATGCGGCGCGCATTCGCGCAGATAGCTGCGGAACCCCGCCTCGCGCAGTTCATGCCCGTGCCAGCGATGCCCACCCACGAAAATCGCCATGACCCCCGGCGCTTTTGTCACCTGCGCCATCGCCCAGCCCGCAGTTCGCCCGACTTTCAGGTTGTTCAGGCCAAAATACCCCGCCCGCGCACCCTGCGCAAAGTCCGACAACAGCGAGAACACCGCCACCCCTTGCGCCGCCAGATCCTCGACCGCCGCCGTCACTTCGGGGTGATTGACCGCCGTTGCCGCCAGCACATCACAGCGCCCCGCCATCGCACGCAGATGGCCAGCCATGTCGCCCGGTGCCTGGCTTGAGGAATATTCAAGCACCAGCCGCCCGCGCACGCCCTGCGCCGCGGCCACGGCCCGCCCCAGCTCTTCGGCAAAAGACCTGTAAAAGTCCTGCCCCTGCTTGTGCAACAAGATGCCAAAGCGCATCTCCGGCACGTCGGCAGGGCCGGGCTGCAACTGTTGCGCTGCCGGATGACCCAGCCGCGCCGCCGCTTCGGCCACCCGCGCACGCGTGTCGGCACGCACGGCCTCCCGCCCGTTCAGCACCCGGTCCACAGTGGCAATCGACACGCCCGCGGCGCGCGCCAGTTCCGCCATTCCCACCCGCTTCATGCCGCCCCCTGACGAACAAACATCATATTGCGTCAGATTATGATGATTTCTGACGAAGAACGCCAGAACCAAGCTTGCCCAATTTGGAATAAATCTTCTATCTTGATCCCAAGCGACGGATGCACATCCGCAAAGGGGGAACACCATGACACAACGTGACTACAGCATGCTTGGCCCAGACGGTGCCCGTGCTGTCGAAATCGGCCTGGCCGCCGCGCAGTGGTATCACACCGAAGTGCCGCGCAAGGACATGAAGGCGCTGATGCAGCGGTCTGATGCGCCCGCCATCCGCGACACCATCATTCTGTACGGCTGCATGATCCTGTTCGCGGGCATCGGAATTTACCTGTGGCCATCGTGGTGGTCCGCGCCGTTCTGGCTGGCTTATGGCGTCTTGTATGGCTCGGCCTCTGACAGCCGCTGGCATGAGGCAAGCCACGGCACCGCCTTCAAGACCCCATGGATGAACACCGTGGTCTATGAAATCGCCTCCTTCATGATCATGCGCAATTCGGCCACATGGCGCTGGAGCCACGCCCGCCACCACACCGACACCTATATCGTCGGCCGCGACCCCGAGATTGCCATCATGCGCCCGCCCGCCTTTGTCCGCCTGATCGGGGCATTTTTCGGCATTCCCGACGTGGCAGCCTTCTTGCCCCGCATGATCTACAACGCCGTCATCGGCGTGCATCCCGAAGAGAAAACCTACGTCCCGCAAAGCGAATGGGCCAAAGTGATCCGCGTCGCCCGCATTTCCACCGCGATCTATGCCGCCACCATCGCACTTGCCATCTGGATGGGGTCCATTCTGCCGCTGATGGTGATCGGTCTGCCCCGGCTTTATGGTGCCTGGCACCACGTCATGACCGGGCTTTTGCAGCACGGCGGGCTGGCCGACAACGTCATCGACCACCGCCTGAATTCACGCACCGTCTACATGAATCCGATCTCGCGCTTTATCTACTGGAACATGAACTACCACGTTGAACATCACATGTTCCCGATGGTTCCCTTCCACGCCCTGCCCCGCCTGCATCAGGCGATCAAGCACGATCTGCCCGCACCCAATACCTCTATCGCGCAGGCCTTTGCTGAAATGTGGCCCGCCCTTCTGCGGCAGTTGAAATACGAGGATTACTTCATCAAACGCGCCCTTCCCGCCACCGCCAAGCCGTACCGCGAGGATTTCCACGCCGCGGCCCTTGGCCAAACCACCGCAGCCGAGTGAGACTGACATGACCCAATGGATTGACGCCTGCGCCACCGATGACATCGAAGAAGAGGATCTGATCCGCTTTGATCACGCCGGGGCCACCTATGCCATCTACCACTCACCCGAGGGCGATTTCTTTGCCACCGCCGGCAAATGCACCCATGAAGACGTGCATCTGGCCGATGGTCTGGTGATGGATCACCTCATCGAATGCCCCAAGCACAACGGCCAGTTTGACTACCGCACCGGCGAGGCCAAACGCGCGCCCGTCTGTGTCAATCTGAAAACCTATCCTGTGAAGGTTGAAGGCGGTCGCGTCTTCATTCAGGTGGCTTGATGGCGCGATTGACCGTCAAAGACCTGCTGGATCAGCGCGGCAAACACCAATTCGCCATGCTGCGGGTCGAAACGCTGGACGAGGCGGCGGCGGCAGAAAAGGCGGGCGTCGAACTTTTGTCGATCCCGCCCGCCATGCTGATGGATCGCCGCTTCCGCGAGGTTGCCCCCAACGCCTTTGCCTTCCCCGGCGATAATTTCTACGAAATCGGGGACACAGCCGATTTCCTGAAATGGGCCTTTCCGCTGTACAAGGCCGGGGCCGATGGCTTTTACTGCTCGGGCAGCCTGCAAACCGTCAAGGCGATGGCAGATCACGGACTGCCAGTCTGCGGCCATGTCGGGCTGATCCCCTCAAAGCGCACCTGGACCGGCGGCTTCAAGGCCGTGGGCAAGACGCTTGACAGCGCAAAACTGGTCTACAACCAGTGCAAGGCGCTGGAAGAGGCCGGGGCCTTCGCGGTGGAAATCGAGGTGGTTCCCCATTCGATCACCGACGCTATTGCCGAAAAGACCGGGCTGTTCCTGATCTCAATGGGGGCCGGGCCGGGCGGCCATGCGCAATATCTGTTCACCGATGATATTCTGGGCCAGACCACGGGCCATGTGCCCCGCCACGCCAAACGCTACGCCGATTTCGCCACCGAGCACGCCCGCCTGCAAGAGATGCGCATCGCCGCGATGACCAGCTATGCAGGCGACGTTCACTCAGGCGCCTACCCCGCCCCGCAATACATGGTCGACAGCGACCCCGAGGTGGTGTCGGCCTTCCGCGACTGGCTGGACCAGCAGCCCTGATACACTCCCTGTCGGACACGTCCGAACCCCTGCCCCGCCCTGATCCGGCGGGGCTTTTTCTTGCGTCCCATTGCTGGTTTCCAAATACTCTACGCTTAGCGTCCGTCCGCAAGGCAACAACCAACCCTACTCCTGCGCGCGCAACACCTGCGCCGGACGCCCCGCCAGCGGGCGCAGAACAAAGATCAGACTGGCCAGCAACGTGGCCCCGATGCCGCCCAACACGATGGTCAGCGCCGACCCTGCCTCAAAGGCGTACTCAGCCTCCATCACAAAGGTCATCACGGCCCAGCCCGCAAGCCCGCCCGCCACAATCGCCACCATTCCCGCCGCCGCCCCCATCAGCGCCGCCCGCAACGCGAAACTGGCCAGAATACGTCCGCGAGATGCCCCCAGCACCTTCAACACCGCCGCCTCATACACCCGCGCCCGCTCACCCGATGCCGCAGCCCCGATCAGCACCACGAATCCGGTGATCAGCGTCGCCATCGCGGCCAAAGTGGTTGCCTGCGCAATCGCACCCAGCGCCTCTGTCACCCGGCCAATCGCCGCCTTGACCCCGATCGCCGTTATGTTCGGATAGGCCTGGGCCAGCTCGCGCAGAATACCCGCCTCGGCCGCCCCCTCTGAATAAACCGTCGCGATGTGGCTGTGCGGCGCACCGGCCACTGCCGCCGCGTTCAAGGTCATCACAAAGCCCATGCCGGCACTGGAAAAATCCACCGTGCGCAAACTGGTGATCTCGGCCTCGATGTCGCGCCCCAGAATGTTGATGGTCAGCCGGTCGCCCAGCTTCAGCCCCATTTCATCGGCTTCTTCGGCGGCAAAGGAAATCTGCGGTGGCCCGTCATAACCCTTTGGCCACCACGCGCCCGCCGTGATCTTGGTGCCGTCCGGCTTGTCGTCGGCATAGGTCACGCCCCGGTCGCCACGCAACACCCAGTGATCACCCGCCACCTCTTTCGGGTCCAACCCATTGATCTTGCTAACCACTCCGCGCAACATCGGTGCGCTTTCCACTTGGGTCACCGCCGGATTGGCCGCCAGCTTGTCGCGGAAACCGTCAATCTGATCGGGCTGAATATCGACAAAGAAATAGCTGGGCGCGCGCGCGGGCAGATCCCGCTCGATTGACGCGCGCAGGTTGGCGTCAATCTGCCCCACGGCCGCCAGCACCGACAGGCCAAGCCCCAGCGCCAGCACCACCTGCATCGTCTCGGCGCGCGGTGCCCCGATCGAGGCCAGCGCCAACCGCAACGCCACCCGCCCCCGCATGGCGCGGCTGCGTGCCACGGCCCGCGCCAACAGCGCCAGCCCCCAGGCCGCCACCGCCAGCACCAGCAACGCGCCGCCAACTCCGCCCGCTGTCCCCAGCGCCAAGGCCGCCGTGCCCGACAGATAGACCGCACCGCCAATCAGCAGCCCCGCCAGCACCAACAGCGCGCCAACATAGCGCCAACGCGGCCAGCCCCCGGCAAGCCCGCCCCTGTACAGCGCCGCCGCCCGCACGCCTTCACTGCGTGCCAATGGCCAAAGCGCGAACAGGAACGCCGACGTCACGCCGTAAAAGGCGGCTTCGGCCACCGGACGCGGATAGAACCCCACCTGCGCCGGAAACGGCAGCGCCGCCTCGATCAGGCCAGACAGCGCCAACGGCAGGCCCACGCCCAACAGCAACCCCGCGCCAACCCCGATCCCCACCAGCACCGCAATCTGCAACAGATACGCCTGAAAGATCAGCCCCCCCGTTGCCCCCAAAGTGCGCAACGTGGCGATGGTGGAAATCTTGCCCTCAAGGTATGATCGCACCGCCGCCGCCACACCGACGCCACCCACGGCCAGCCCGGCCAGCCCCACCAACACCAGAAACGCACCGATCCGCTCGACAAACCGCTCGACCCCCGGGGCCGCGCGCCGGCTGTCACTCCAGCGCAGCCCGGTTTCACCAAACCGCGCCTTCGCCTGCGCCTCAAGCGCCGCAAGGTCGGCCCCTTCGGGCAGGTCCATCCGGTAGGAACTGTCAAAAAGCGTGCCCGGCTCCAGCAACCCCGCCTGCGCCAGATCGGCCGTCCGCACCAGCGTCCGCGGTGCCAACGCAAAGCCGCCCGTGGCGGAATCCGGCTCGCGCCGCAACCGCGCTGTCAGCACGAACTCCTGCAAACCCAGCTTGAACCGACCGCCCACCGCCAGCCCCAGCTGATCGGCCAATACCCCATCCATCACCGCACCGGGCAGACCATCCGCGCCCTGCAACGCCGCCGGAAAATCGCCCCCCTCAACCTCAACCGTGCCCAACAGCGGATAGGCATCATCCACCGCCTTGACCTGCGTCAGCACATGCTGATCACCCACCACGGCCATCGACCTGAAGTCCACGATTTCAGATAGTTGACTGGACATATCCTCCAGATAGGCCCGCTCGTCGGCCGAGGCGAAACGATAGGTGAACTCTACCTGCGCATCACCGCCAAGCAGCACCGCGCCCTGATCTGTCAGCCCCGCCTGAATGGCAGACCGCACCATGCCCACGCCCGCAATCGCGGCCACGCCCAGCGCCAGACAGGCCAGAAACACCGCGAACCCGCGCAAACCGCCGCGCAACTCGCGCCGCGCGATGCGCCACGCCAGCGACAGGCTCATGCCGCACCGCCATCAACGCGGCCATCAACCAGCCGCACAACCCGGTCACAGCGCGCCGCCAGTTCCGGCGCATGCGTCACCAGCACAAGGGTTGCACCGTGCCTGTCGCGCAACCCGAAGATCAACTCCATGATCGCCGCCCCATTCACCGAATCCAGATTGCCCGTCGGCTCATCCGCCAGCAGGATCGCAGGGCGCGGCGCGGCGGCGCGGGCCAAAGCCACCCGTTGCTGTTCACCGCCCGACATCTGCGCCGGGTAATGGTGGCGGCGCGGGCCCAGACCCACCGCCTCCAACTCGGCCTCGGCACGGTCAAAGGCATCGGCCAGCCCGGCAATCTCCATCGGGATCGCCACGTTTTCCAGCGCCGTCATGGTCGGGATCAAATGGAAGGACTGAAACACCACCCCCATGCGCCCGCGCCTGAAGCGCGCCAGACCATCCTCATCCATCGCGCCCAGCTCGGACTGCAGGGCCACCACCTGCCCCCGGCTTGCCCGCTCCAGCCCGCCCATCAGCATCAGTAACGAAGATTTGCCCGAACCCGAAGGCCCAACCAGCCCAAGGCTCTCGCCTTGGCGCACGTCCAGCGATATGCCCTTCAGAATATCGACCGGCCCGGCATTGCCCGCCAATGTCAGCCACACGTCTTTCAACGCCAGAACGGTTTGGGTCATCATGGTCTTCCTGCTGTCTTCCATGACATATGCGCCGCTGCGGGTGCTTCGCAACGCCGCCGCGACATTTATTATGCTGACCACACCGCTGGTTGCCGAACCGTTAACGTTGGTGGCCCTGGGTGACAGCCTGACCGCAGGCTACGGCCTGCCCGCCGATCAGGGCTTTGTGCCCCAGTTGCAGTCCTGGCTGACCGCCCAGGGCGAAGAGGCCACCGTGATCAACGCGGGCGTTTCAGGCGACACCACGGCGGGTGGCGTGTCGCGGCTGGAATGGACGCTGACGCCGGATGTCGATGCCCTGATCGTCACCTTGGGCGGCAATGACCTGCTGCGCGGCATTGATCCGGCCGCCAGCCGCGCCAACCTTGACAAGATCATGCAAGCCGCCACCGACAAAGGCCTGCCCGTGCTGCTGATCGGCATGAAGGCCCCCGGCAACTATGGCCCCGAATACAAGACCGCCTTTGACCAGATGTATCCGCAACTGTCGGCCACCTACCAGACCCTGCTGGCCGATTCCTTCTTTGCCGCCCTGACGGATAACAGCCAAGATCCACTGGCCGCCCAGCCCTTCATGCAACCCGATGGCATCCACCCCAACGCCGAAGGCGTGGCGAAAATCGTGGCGCAACTCGGCCCACAGGTGCGCGACCTGCTCACTCTGGCCCGCGACTGACCGGCCCCAGTCGTCAAAAAGGCGCCAAAAAAGTCCCCTCAAATTTGACTAAAATGTGTTTCATCTTGTCTTAAATACCCATCTTCCGTCCCACCCACCGCAACGGATGCCAACGCAGCCCGCCGCCCGGGCCGCACTTGGCCTCAACTCTGGCCCCGTTACCGCCATCGCCTCTTGCGCGGCCCCCGGCTTTGGTCAAACTGCGCCAAATCCGCGGAGCAACCCATGTCCCTTCTGACCGATCTCGTCGCCGCCCTTGGCCCCGCGCATGTGCTGCAAGGCTCTGATCTGGCGCGGTATCGCGCCGACTGGACCGGGCATTACACCGCCGATCCGCTGGCCGTTGTCCGCCCCGCCAACACCGCCGAAGTGGCTCTGGTGATGCAGATCGCTGCCCGCCACGGCACAGCCGTCGTGCCTTGCGCGGGCCTCACCGGCCTTGTCGGCGGCGTGATGAACACCGGGGCGCTGATGCTTTCGGTCGAACGGCTCAACCAGATCCACGCTGTCAGCCCCAGCACCCGCACCGCCACTGTCGGCGCGGGCGTGATCCTGTCTGCGTTGCACGACGCCGCCGACGCGCTGGGATTGTATTTCCCGCTGTGGTTTGGCGCGCGCGGATCTGCGATGATCGGCGGGGTTTTGTCCACCAACGCTGGCGGCTCGAACGTGCTGCGTTATGGCTCTACCCGCGCACTTTGTCTGGGCATCGAGGTGGTCTTGCCCGACGGCCGCATCCTGAACCTGATGAGTCAGCTGCACAAGGACAACTCGGGCTATGATCTGAAAAACCTTTTCATCGGGGCCGAGGGCACTCTGGGCATCATCACTGCGGCGGTGATGAAGCTGGTGCCTTGCCCCCGCGCCCATGCCACCGCCACCCTTGCCCTGCGATCCCTGCCCGATGCCCTGATCCTGCTGAACCGGCTGCAAGAAGCCTCTGGCAACGCGGTCGAGGCGTTTGAATACATGCCCGACACCTATATGCGCAGGCTGGCTGCGGTGCGGCCCGATATTCGCCAACCCTTTACCCCGCCTCAGGCGGTGAACATCCTTGTTGAACTTTCGGCCACCTCGCCCCGCGACGCCACACCCGACAAGACGGGCAGCACCCCGATCAGCAGCCTTCTGGCAACCATTCTGGCCGAGATGATGGAGGCGGGCATGGTGCTGGACGGCGAAATCGCCCAGACGGAATTCCAACGTCGCGCCATGTGGGAGCGCCGCGAACTCGCCGCCGAAATCACCTTCGCCCGCAGCCCGGCGATCGACACCGACGTCGCATTGCCTTTGGATAAAGTGGCCGCGTTTCTGGATAAGATCCACGCCCGCCTGCCGGTTCTGGATGCGGGGGCCGAAACGCTGTCGGTCGCCCATCTTGGCGATGGCAACGTTCATTTCACGGTCTTCCCCACCCGCGACGATGCCGATCTGCACGACGCCGTGGTCAGCGCCGTCGAGGATGTCGTGCAGGAATTGCACGGCTCGTTTTCGGCCGAACATGGTGTGGGCCTGTCCAAACGCAATTCGATGGCGCGGCGCAAAGACCCGGTGGCGCTTGACGTGATGCGCGCCCTGAAATCGGCGCTTGACCCTGAAAACCGCATGAACCCCGGCAAGATCCTGCCCTGACCTTCCTGATCTTGCCGGCCACCACAGGTGCAGGCCGCCCAAAGGTTCAGGCACCTGCCCGCGCAGCCAGCGCAGAGCAACACCGCCCCCCCTGCGACCGCAGCGCCGCAGAACTGTCAGGACCGCCAGCAGCCCCCCCCCAACAATCGCCATCCGCCACCGCAGCCAGCCCCCCCCGCCGCCCACGGCCACCCACTGCCCCCCACTGCCAGATGCCCGCAGACAGGCATCATTGCCGCTTGCTGTTGCGCGACATCGCTGGACTTCCCCTCACCTCGTGGATACCGATAGCGCCACCATATACCGGCCCAACCCCGGAAGCCCGCCTTGTCCTCGCTCTCCACCGTCGCCCGCCACCCCACTCTGCGCCTGATCGGCGTGGCGCTGCTGCTGCTGGGGCTGCACAACGCTTCGGTTTACCCCTATCAATCCCTGATCGCGATTGACCGCATCGGTCTGTCGAAACCCGCCTTCTCGCTGGTGCTGGTGCTGGCTTCGGTGATGGCGGTGACGGCCTCGGTGTTGTTCGGGATCTGGAGCGACCAACGCGGCACCCGCCGCCGCGCGGCGCTGGCCACCGCAGCGGCCAGCGCCCTTGGCCTGACCCTGATGGTCGCGGCCCCGGGTCCGCTGACGTTGATCCTGTGCCACGGCATCCTGCTGCCGATCGCCTCCAGCCTTTACGGCCAGCTCTTTGCGCTGGCCCGCCTTGCCAGCCCCGCCGAAGGCCGCGCCCGTGATGCCATTCTGGGCTCGATCCGCGCGGCGATGTCGATCAGCTTTCTGGTGATGCTGATTTATTGGACCTTCGCCTTTGGCGCGGGGGCTGATGTGATGGCGGTTTATCTGTCGGCGGGTCTGGCCAGCTTTGGCATGTTGGTGCTGCTGTGGTGGGGCTGGCCCCGCGACGGCGAGACGGCATGGCAGGACGCACCGTCGGGTCTGAACATGGCGCAGGCGGTGCGTGAAATCGCCCGCCCACATGTGCTGTTGCGCCTGCTGTTGCTGGGTGCCCTCAGTTCGATGGGCATTCTTTACATGGTGCTGGTGTCGCTGGTGTTCGAAGCCTCGCCCCTGCGCGATGCCAGTGATGTGGCGCTGTACGTCGGCCTTGTCGCGGGGTTTGAAGTGCCTTGCCTGCTGCTGCTGCCCCGGCTGGCGGCGCGTCTGCCGCGCTCTACCCTGATCGCGGTGGGGGCAGGGTTCTACGCGCTGCATCTGCTGGCCCTGCCTTTGCTGTGCGACACCCCCTTCATCTGGGTCGGCACCCTGATCGCCGGGGTCGGCGGGGCTGCCCTGATCAGCCTGCCAATTCCCTATTATCAGGACCTGCTGGCAGGTCGCCCCGGCACCGCCAGCGCCATGCTGGCCCTGCAAAAGCTGATCTCCGACATCACGGCCGCCACCGCCTTTGCGCTTGGCACCTGGATCGGCGGCTATGAAACCGTTGCCCTGATCGGCGTGACCGTGGCGATGGCAGGCGCGGTGGGGCTTTACCTTGTTGACAGCAAAGCCTTGCTGGCGCGGCAAGGCGGCTGATCCCAACCCGATCCCCGGGTCAGGGATTTCAGCCGCGTTCCAGCCTGTCCGGAACCGGACGCGCAATCATGATCAGCCAATCGGGCGACCTGCGCCGCGGCAACAGGCGACACTCCCGATGATCAAAGCCCCGTTGCCCCCAGTGTCGCGGACCTGCGAACGCTTGCCCTGCCAAGCCGGGCCACCCTGCGCCACCCTGCGCGCCCGAACCTATGGCATCACCTCGAACCGGTCCACATCCACCATGCCGTGGTCGGTGATCTTCAGATGCGGGATCACCGGCAGACACAGGAACGCCAGTTGCAGGAACGGTTCCTCAAGCGTCACCCCCAGTGACCGCGCGGCAGCGCGCAGCGCGATCAGGTCGGCATGCACCATCTCGAAAGGGTTCAGGCTCATCAGCCCCGCCACCGGCAGCGCCAGTTCGGCAAGAACACGCCCACCTTCAACCACCACAAAGCCGCCTTCGATCTGCCCCAGCCGTTCGACCGCCAGCGCCATATCGTCGTAATCCGCCCCCACAACAGCGATGTTGTGATGGTCGTGACAAACGGTCGAGCCGATGGCCCCCCGCTGCAACCCAAAGCCTTTGACAAAGCCGGTGGCCCGGTTGCCGTTCACGCCATGCCGCTCGATCACCGCGATTTTCACCAGATCACGGGCAATATCGGGGCGCTTGTCGCCATCCACCGGTGCTATGTCATAGGTCAGATGTTCGGTGATGATCTTGCCGGGCAGAATGCCGATGACCGGCGTGTCCACCCGGTTGCCGCCGGTGCGAAAGTCTTGGGCCTTGATGGGCGGTGCCTTGACCGAATGGCGCGCGACTGGGGGTATGGTCTGGCGCGCGGCAAAGGCTGCGTCGGAAATCTGCACGCCAGCGGCAAAAACCATCGCCACCAGACAGCCCTCCAGACTGTCCACCGCCACAATATCCGCCCGCTTGCCCGGCGCGATCAGCCCGCGATCCTTCAGCCCGAACGCCTCGGCCGCCGACAGGGACGCCGCCCGGTAAACCGCAAGCGGCGGCGCACCAAGGGCAATCGCAGTGCGGATCAGATAGTCCAGATGCCCATGTTCCGCGATGTCCAACGGGTTGCGGTCATCGGTGCAAAAGGCAAGATAGGGGGCGTGACGTTCGGTCAACAGCCCGACCAAAGCGTGCAAATCCTTGGAAACCGACCCCTCGCGGATCAGCACCCGCATGCCCTTGCGCAGCTTTTCCAACCCTTCCTCGGCCGTGGTCGCCTCATGTTCGGTGCGAATGCCCGCCGCAATATAACCGTTCAGATCATTGCCGCGCAAAAGCGGCGCATGGCCGTCGATGTGGCGCCCCGCAAAGGCCTCCAGCTTGGCGATACAGCCCGCGTCTTTGTGCAACACCCCGGGATAGTTCATGAATTCCGCAAGACCGATCACGCGGGGATGATCCATCAGCGGCACCAGATCGCCCGCCATCAACCGCGCGCCCGTCGTTTCCATATGCGTGGACGGCACGCAGGACGACAGTTGCACGCGGATATCCATCAGCGTCAGCGCGGACGCCTCAAGGAAATAGGCAATCCCCGTCAGCCCGCAGACATTCGCGATTTCATGCGGATCACAGATCGCCGTCGTCACCCCATGCGGCGACACGCAGCGGTCAAATTCGAACGGCGTCACCAGCGAGGATTCAATATGCAGATGCGTGTCGATGAAGCCCGGCACAAGAATCTTGCCCGCAACATCAATTTCAACCCGCCCCTGATAGCTGCCGAACACGCCGACGATGGTATCACCGCAGATCGCCACATCCGATGCCACCAATTCGCCGGTGATCAGGTCGAACACCAGCCCCCCCTTCAGCACAATATCAGCGGGCGCAACGCCACGGCCCTGATCAATACGGTCGGCTAACGTGCTTTTGGGCATGGTAATCTCCTTTCGAATAGGGAACCCTAACAGGGTGGCCCGGGCAAGGGCCAAATCAACGAGGTTTCCATGCGCCCCCTGCACGGCATCGCCCTGAAACTGGCGTCGGTTCTGGTCTTCATCGTGATGTCCGCCATGATCAAGATCACGGCACAGCACGTGCCCCCCGGACAGGCGGTGTTCTTCCGCTCATTCTTTGCCATTCCGGTGATCGTGGTCTGGCTTGCCCTGCGCCGTGAACTGACGACGGGCTTTCAGGCGCAAAACCTTTTCGGACATTTCTGGCGCGGGCTGATGGGGACCCTGGCGATGGGGATGGGCTTTGCCGGCCTTGCCTATCTGCCGCTGCCTGAAGTCACGGCCATCGGCTATGCGTCGCCGCTGTTGGTGGTGGTGTTTGCCGCGATGTTTCTGGGCGAAGAGGTGCGGCTGTTTCGCATCGCCACGGTGGCGCTCGGACTGGCGGGGGTGATGGTGGTGCTTTCGCCGCGCCTGACAGTTTCGGCGGATCTGGGATCGCACCGCGAAGCCTTTGGCGCCCTGCTGGTGCTGTGCGGCGCGTTCTGTGCAGCCCTTGCGCAAGTGTTCGTGCGCAAACTGGTCAACACCGAAAAAACCGCCGCCATCGTGTTTTACTTTTCCGTCACCTCGACGCTGCTGTCGCTGACCACGCTGCCCTTCGGCTGGGTGATGCCAACGGCCACCGAATTCGCCATCCTGATCAGCGCGGGGTTGCTGGGCGGGGTCGGGCAGACCTTGCTGACCTCCAGCTACCGCGAAGCCGACGCGTCGCTGATCGCCCCCTTCGACTATGCGTCGATGTTGTTCGCCCTGCTGATCGGCTATTTCGCCTTCGACGAAGTGCCGACGGGAACCATGCTGATCGGGGCGACGATGGTGATTTGCGCAGGCATCATGATCATCTGGCGCGAGCGCAAACTGGGGCTGGAACGTGCAAAGGGGCGCAAGGCAATGACCCCCTAGGGCGTTGCGTTAACCACCAACCAGCGCGCGCTGCGTATGGACACAGAACGGACGCATGCAGGACGGCAAAAGGACAGCAGACCGACGCCTGTAATCCTTGAAAATCAGTCCGTTAACCGGCAAAATCCCTGAAATCCGCCCCTTCAGTCCTGACGGATCACCAGATCAGCAGGGGCAGAGTTCCGCGTGACCCGCCGGATGTTCGGCATGTCATTGCCATCAATCCATGCCCGCGCCTGTTCCGGCGTCTTGCCATAATGCGCCCAGCGGGCCATCAGGCGGCGGTCCAGTTCTTCCTCGGGGACGTCGATCCAGACGGTCAGATCGAACAAGGGCGCGGCTTGCGGCCAGGGGGCCTCGTTCAGCAACAGGTAATTGCCCTCGACCACCAGCAGGCGGTCAGCAGCGGTTACAATATCCGCCCCCGCGCGGCTGATCTCAAGGTCGCGGTCAAACAGGGGAATGGCCACTTCGTCCTCGCGGCGCAACCGCCGCAGAAGGTGGAAAAAGCCTTGCGCGTCAAAGGTATCCGGCGCGCCCTTGCGATCCCGTGCCCCGCGCGCATGCAGCACCGCGTCATCATAGTGAAAGCCGTCCATCGGCACGGCCTTTGCGCCCGCGCCCAAAGCGGCCACCAATTCGGCGGCCAACGTCGATTTTCCCGCCCCCGGAGGGCCAGCAAGGGCGGTCAGAAACCGCCCTTGGGTTGGGGCCTTCGCCCGGATCAGTTCTGCCAGTTCAACAGGCGTCATGCTTGTTCCGTGACGCCTTCGGGCAGTTTGGCACCGGTCATGAACGCCACCGCGTCCGACATCGAATAGTCCTTGGGGTTGATTTCGCACAGGCGGCGGCCCAAACGGTGGATGTGGATTCGATCAGCAACTTCAAACACATGTGGCATGTTGTGGCTGATCAGGATGATCGGAATCCCCCGCGCGCGCACGTCGCGGATCAGCTCCAGCACCCGGCGGCTTTCCTTGACGCCCAGTGCCGCCGTGGGTTCGTCCAGGATCACCACGCGCGACCCAAAGGCCGCTGCCCGCGCCACCGCCACCCCTTGCCGCTGACCGCCCGAAAGCGTCTCAACCGCCTGATGGATGTTCTGAATGGTCATCAACCCAAGTTCCGACAGCTTGTCGCGGGCAAACTTCTCCATCCGCGGGCGGTCCATCTGGCGCAGCACGGACCCCATGAAACCGGGCTTGCGCCACTCGCGGCCCAGAAACATGTTGTCGGCAATAGACAGCGCCGGAGACATCGCAAGGTTCTGATAAACCGTCTCGATTCCCTCGGCCCGCGCATCTTCCGGCCCCCGGAAATGCACCTCGCGGCCCTCAAGTTCAATCGTGCCATGGTCTGGTGTCACAGCGCCAGACAAGGCCTTGATCAGCGTCGATTTGCCCGCGCCGTTGTCTCCGATCACCGCCACGATCTCGCCTGCGTTCAGGTCAAAATCGGCGCCGTTCATCGCAACGACGGTGCCGTAACGTTTCATCAACCCGCGTGCGCGCAGAATGGGTTTACCAGTTGTCATTGCGAAGCCCTCCGCAGCCATTGGTCCAGTGCAACGGCGATGATCACAAGGCACCCTGCCGCGAACATCTGCCAGTAATCATCCACCCCGGCCAGGGACAGGCCAGTGTTGAACACACCCACGATAAAGGCCCCCAGCACCGACCCGACAATCGACCCGCGCCCGCCAAACAACGAGGTGCCGCCGATCACCACGGCGGTGATGGATCCAAGATTCACCGTATCAAACGCAATCGGGGAAACCGACCCCACCCGGCCAATCGCGATCCACGCCGCAAAGCCGCAGATCAGACCCGCCACCGCGTAGACAGAGATCAGAACGCCATCGACCCGAATACCCGACAGCATCGCCGCATCCGGATCATCGCCAATGGCGTGAACATGACGGCCCCATGCGGTTTGGTTCAGCACATACCACAGCAAAGCCGCCAGCAATATCAGCATGATACCGCCATAAGTCAGGCTGGCTGCACCAATGTTGATGCCCTTGCCAAACCACAACAGCGCCGAGGCTTTTTCCTCGATGTCAACGTTGCGGATGGATTCAGATCCCGAATACCACAGCTTCAGCGCGTTGAAGATCGACAGCGTGCCCAGCGTCACGATGAATGGCGGCAGCTTCATCTTGGCGACAAGCACGCCATTGATAAAGCCCATCAATCCGCCAAAAAACACCCCGATCACGATGGCGATGCCAACCGGCAAACCGGTGATCACGGCCAGATTGCCCATGATCAGCGACGACACGACCAAAATCGCGCCGACCGACAGATCAATGCCTGCCGTCAGGATCACCAGCGTTTGCGCCAATGCAACAAAGCCCGTCACCGTGACCTGTTTCAGCACGGTCGACAAAGCGCCCATGCCCAGAAAGCGCGGTGCGATGATGCTGAACGCCATGATGGAAATCAACAGCACAAGAGCCGGAATCATGGTGGGGTAGTTGCGCAGATAGCCGCGCAGCACCGGGATGAAAGATTTGTCATCCTTTTCAAAGGCCGCAACCGCCGTGTCGGCCTTGGTCAGCGTTGCCTCGAAATCGGAAATGGTTTTGGTTGGTGCGTCTTCTACGCTCATCGCTTCGGTTTCCCCCCGGTGATGACCCGAAACCCAATGCGGATTTCGCCTATGAAGAAGGGCGACTGTAAAGCCGCCCTTCTGTTAATCAAGCCACTTTGGAGAGTGGTATCAGCCCCAGCAAAGCTCGGTGCCTTTGGTGCTGTCGATCGACTCGACGCCAGCAGCCGGCTTGTCGGTGACAAGGTTCACACCGGTGTTGAAGAAGGACAGACCTTCGGTCGCGGTGGGCTTGGTGCCGTCCTTGGCGAAGGTGGCGATTGCCTCGATGCCTTTGGATGCCATCAGCAGCGGGTATTGCTGCGACGTTGCGCCGATGACGCCCGACTTGACGCTGGCGATGCCCGGGCAACCGCCGTCAACCGAAACGATGATCGCCTGGCCTTCTTTGCCTGCGTTCTTCAGGGCCTGATAGGCGCCTTCAGCTGCCGGCTCGTTGATGGTGTAGACCACGTTGATATCCGGGTCTTTGGCCAGCAGGGTTTCCA
>CAZCFC010000024.1:0-18810 GCA_964497815.1 uncultured Cypionkella sp. | reverse complement strand
GGGCGATGGCAGGAAGTTGGTTGAGGGTACTGACCCACGGCAGCGCGCTCTCGCGTCGTGTCATGCCAGTGACCAGACCGACCAACGAGGCGCGGCCGAACTTGATCCGTTCCCACAACGCCCAGGTCAGTGATGCCGCCGCGGCCGACAGATGTGTCACCGTGATTGCCATCGCCGCCTGCCCGTTGGCAGCCAGCGCCGAGCCGCCGTTGAAGCCGAACCAGCCCACCCACAGCATGCCCGCGCCCATCATCACCATCCCGGGTGAATGCGGCGGGGTGGTGCGGTGCTTGCGCGGGCCCAAAGCGATGGCGATCAGCAGCGCCGCCAGACCTGCGGTTTCATGCACCACGATGCCACCCGCGAAATCCCGCACACCGGTTGCCCCGAATATCCCGCCATCGGACAGCATGCCCGCGCCCCAGATCCAATGCACGACCGGCGCATAAACCAGCAGCATCCACAGCCCCGAGAACAGCAGCACAAAGCCAAATCCCACCCGTTCGGCATAGGCCCCCACGATCAGCGCCGGCGTGATGATGGCGAAGGTCATCTGATAGGTAAAGAAGGCAGGCTCGGGCAGGGTGCCGATCAGGCCATCGGCCGTCACCCCCGACAGGAACATCTTGGACACCCCACCCCACAGCGGCCCCGGACCTCCAAAGGCGATGGAATAGCCGACCGCCAGCCAAAGCACGCTCATCAGTGCGGCGATGGCAAAGCAATGCATGAACACCGACAGCACATTGCGCGCCCGTACAAGGCCGCCGTAAAACAGCGCAAGTCCGGGCAGGCTCATGAACAGAACCAAGGCCGTGGCCATCAGGATAAAGGCGGTGTCTGCGGCGTTCATGGCGGCTCCTGCAATCAACTGCCGCCGTTAAAGCGGACATTTGTTCGTCGGGAAAAGCGCCAAGGCGCGAAAATGCCGCCTGAAATGGGGGCGGTTTGCAAAATGCTGGAAATTTAGGCGCGATTGGTGGCCGTTTGTATCGAATGGGGGCAGGCTTAGATCAGCACGTGGCGCAGCAGCAGCTCCAGCGCATGATCGCGCGCCGCGTGCCGCACCTTGTCGCGGCCCAGCGCACCAAATTCGATGGTTTCCAGTTGTACCGGCTTGCCGCGCATCAGCACGCCAAAACACACCCGGCCTTCGGGTTTGTAGTCAGACCCGCCGGGGCCTGCGATTCCCGTGACCGACACCACCAGACTGGCATCCGACCGGGTCAGCGCGCCTTGGGCCATTTCTGCGGCCACCTGCTCGGACACCGCGCCAAAGGCTGCCAAAGTTTCGGGGCTGACCCCCAGCATGTCGATCTTGGCCTGATTGGAATAAGTCACAAAACCCCGGTCGAACACATCGGACGATCCCGCCACATCCGTCAACGCCACAGCCACCATGCCTCCGGTGCAGCTTTCGGCGGTTGCGATGCGATAGCCCCAGTAGCGGGCGGCGTGGAGGATGTCAGATGCGCTCATGTCTTACCTCAACAGGACCATCGGAATGTGATAGGCGGCGGCGGCGACCAGCGTGGCAAGCCCGGCAAATACCCCGGCCCACAGATCATCCAGCATCACACCTGCCGCGTCATGACGGCGGTCGGCCCGGCCCACCAGCCAGGGCTTCCAGATGTCGAACAGCCGGAAGAACACCAGGGCGGCCAGAGGTGCGGGCCATGGCAGCCAGCCCTCGAACCCCCGACTCCACAGGGCGGCGGCAGGAAACAGCAGGGTCAGCCACTGGCCTGCCACCTCGTCTATGACAAATTCCGACGGGTCATCGCCGGGGCGGTCGCGCAGTTCCACCCCGACGGCCCAGAACCCCAACGCGGTAACAGCAACCGTGGCCAGCACCAGCACCGGAAATCCTGCAAAGCGGTACATCACCATGCCCAGCACAACCGCCACCAGCGACCCCCAGGTGCCGGGGGCAGGGCGCAGCAGCCCCGCGCCAAAAAAGATCGCCAAAGCCCGGGTGATGGAAAGCCGCGTCATGCCCGCACCAACGTGGCGGTGGCGATAGCGGCAATGCCCTCTTCGCGGCCCGTAAAACCCAGACGTTCCGACGTGGTGGCCTTGACCGAAACCCGGTCCATATCCATCCCCAGAATATCCGCCAAAGCCGCGCGCATGGCGGCTGCGTGGGGGCCGATCTTGGGGCGCTCGCAGATCAACGTCACGTCGCAATTGCCAAGGGCAAAGCCGCGACTGCGCGCCAGATCCATGGCGTGGCGCAGGAATATGTGACTGGCGGCACCCTTCCACTGTGGATCCGACGGCGGGAAATGCTGACCAATATCGCCCGCTGCCAAAGCGCCGTAAATTGCATCCGTCAGCGCATGCATCCCCACATCGGCATCGGAATGACCCAAAAGCCCGCGCGTGTGCGGCACCGAAACGCCGCAAAGCCAGACCTGATCGCCCTCACAAAAGGCATGCACGTCAAAGCCATTGCCCAGCCTAATATCCATGCCCGTTTTCCTTCCGCATCGCGTCTTCCTTCAGCATCGCTTCGATCCGGTCAAAGTCGCCGGGATGGGTCAGCTTCATGTTGCGCTCGCATCCCTCGACAATGGCGACGTTCAGCCCCGCCGCCAAGGCCACTTCGACATCATCGGCCTCGTGCCCGGTGGCGGCCTGATGCGCGCGCAAGATCGCGTCAAAGCGAAAGCCTTGGGGCGTTTGCGCGCGGAAAAGGCCTGTGCGGTCGCGGCTGCCCGTCACCCGGCCATCGGTTCCGGTCCACAGCGCATCTGTCACCGACAAAGCAGGTGCCGCCCCATCCGATTGCGCCAAGGCCGCAATCACCCGCCCAATCACCGCCTGCGACACCAGCGGGCGGGCGCCGTCATGGATCAGAACATGGGTGACGCCCGTGTTGTCCAGCGCCTTCAGGGCATTGCGCACCGAGGCCGCCCGCGTGGCCCCGCCGGGAACGATGTGGATGTCATCCGCAAAGCCTTGTGTCAAATGCCGATGATCGGGGTCGATCGTCAGCACCCGCACCATGCCTTGGTACGCATCCAGCGCATGCGCCACCACGGGTTTGCCGGCGATTTCCACCCATTGCTTTGGCAGTTTGTAAAGCCCGGCCGCGCGCGTGCCCGTGCCTGCGGCGGTGATGATGGCAGCAAGTTTCATGCGGCGTTTCCTTTTGCCCCTGTCTAAAACAGGATCAGTCCCGTGACAATCTGGCCTGCAAATGCGGCGCAGACGCCCAATATTTGTGCAATGCATGAAAATCGGGCACAATCGGCGGCGCAGAACTTGGATTTGCCCGCCGCACGGCGCAGGGTGACGATGGAAACAGGACATTTCATGACGCCAACGCTTGGACATATCAAACTGAACCCGCCGGTGATTCTGGCTCCGATGGCCGGGATCACGGATCTGCCGTTCCGGCGGCTGGTGGCGCAGTTTGGCGCGGGGCTGGTGGTTTCGGAAATGGTGGCGTCGGAAGATGTCATGCGCGCACAGCCCCTTGCACGCAGCCGCGCCGATCTGGGCTACGCGGAACTGGGCTTTGGCGAACAGGCAACATCGGTGCAGCTTGCGGGCCGTGACCCCTACTGGATGGCCGAGGCCGCACGCTATGTCGAAGGGCAGGGCGCGCAGGTGATCGACATCAACATGGGCTGTCCGGCGAAACGGGTGACGGCGGCGGGTGGCAATGGCGCCTGTGGTTCGGCGTTGATGAAGGAACCCGATCTGGCGCTGCGGTTGATCGAGGCGGTGGTGGGGGCGGTTTCCATCCCGGTGACCCTGAAAACCCGGCTGGGATGGGATGACAACAGCCTGAACGCCCCGGACATCGCGGCGCGGGCACAAGATGCCGGGGTGGCGATGATCACCATTCACGGCCGCACGCGCTGTCAATTCTACCGGGGCCGCGCCGATTGGCTGGCCATTCGCCGCGTCAAGGATGCGGTGCGCATTCCGGTGATCGCCAATGGCGATATTGTGGATGTGGCGTCGGCCCGGGCGGCGCTTGCCCACTCCGGGGCCGATGGCGTGATGATCGGGCGCGGAGCGCAGGGTGCGCCGTGGCGTCTGGCGCAGATTTCGGCGGCGCTTTATGGCACCGCCGCTCCGGTTGTTCCAGTCGGGGCGGCGCTGGCCGAACTGGTGATCGGCCACTACGATCAGATCCTGCAATTTTACGGCGCGGGTCTTGGCCTGCGCGTCGCACGCAAGCATCTGGGCTGGTATCTGGATGAGGCAGGCACCACCCACACCCGCGATGCCATCCTGACCGCCACTGACCCGGCTCAGGTGCGCCGCCTGCTGCACGATGCATTCCTGGCACAAAAGGTGGCGGCATGACGGATACATCGGCCCTGTGGGCTTCGCTGCCGCTGCCCGCGCTGGTGATCGCCGCAGATGGGCGGATTGCCGATGTGAACCCGGCGGCGGAAACCTTTCTGAACGCTTCGGCCCGCAGCCTTGTCGGCCATCCGCTGCTGGACCGCTTGTCCATCGACGCGCCGATGGAAGATGTGCTGGCCCGCGTGCGCGCCCACCAGTCGCCGCTGTTCATCGCCGAGACCGACGTGACCACGGGTGAGCGCCCCCCAGTCCAATGCGGGCTGCAAATCGCGCCTTTGCAGGACAGCGACGCGCTGGTGATGCTGATCAGCCCCCGCGAAATCGCAGACCGCATGGGGCGGGCCATGCATGTGACCTCGGCTGCCAAATCGGCCATCGGCATGGCCGAAATGCTGGCACATGAAATCAAGAACCCGCTGGCCGGAATTTCCGGCGCGGCCCAATTGCTGGCGATGGGGCTTTCAACAGAAGACCTGGAACTGACCGACCTGATCGTCGAGGAAACCCGCCGCATCGTCAAACTGCTGGAGCAGGTCGAACAGTTCGGCAATCTGCGCCCGCCAGCCAGGCGCGCGGTGAACCTTCACGATGCGCTGGACCGCGCGCGCCGCTCGGCCCTGGTGGGCTTTGGCGTGCACATGGTGATTGTCGAGGATTACGATCCGTCCTTGCCCGCCACCTATGCCGATCCGGATCAACTGATGCAGGTGTTCCTGAACTTGTTGAAGAACGCCTCGGAAGCTGCTGGTTCCAAAGGCGGAACCATCCGGCTGCATACTTTCTATGACCAAACCCTGCGCCGCCGTCGCAAGGATGGCACAGGGTCGACCTTACCGTTGCAGGTCGAAATCATCGACGACGGCCCCGGCATTCCGCCAGGTATTGCCGCCGATGTGTTCGAACCTTTCGTGTCGGGCCGCGAGAACGGCACCGGGCTTGGACTGGCTTTGGTGTCCAAGATCATTTCGGACCACGAAGGCTGGATTTCCGTTGATTCCGTCCCCGGCCGCACTGTGTTTCGCATTTCACTGCCCCTTGCCCCGCGTGGGCTACCTGAGGAGACCCGCTGATGGATGGCACCGTTCTAGTCGCCGATGATGACCGCACCATCCGCACCGTACTGACGCAGGCGCTGACCCGCGCGGGCTGCAAGGTGCATGCGACCTCCAGTCTGATGACACTGATGCGCTGGGTCGAAGAGGGCAAGGGTGATCTGGTGATTTCAGATGTGATCATGCCCGATGGCAACGGGCTTGAGGCCCTGCCACAGATTGCCAAGCTGCGCCCCGGCCTGCCGGTGATCGTGATTTCGGCGCAAAACACCATCATGACCGCCATTCAGGCCGCCGAGGCCGAGGCGTTCGACTATCTGCCCAAGCCCTTCGATCTGCCCGATCTGATGAAACGCTCTGCCCGCGCCCTGGACCGCAAGCGCCTTGCCCCCAAACCCCCACTGCCCCCGCGTGAGGCGATGGAGGATCTGCCGCTGGTGGGGCGCACCCCGGCGATGCAATCGCTGTACCGTCTGGTTGCCCGCGTGATGAATGCCGATCTGCCCGTGCTGATTTCCGGCGAATCCGGCACTGGCAAGTCCTTGATTGCCCGTGCCATTCACGATTTTTCAGACCGCCGCAGTCAGCCCTTTGTGGTGGCGCAGTCAAGCGATCTTGCGGGGCTTGAGGGGATTTCGACCCTGTTGGCCAAGGCCAAGGGGGGCTCGCTTGTGCTGGACGAGGTGTCGGATTTCGACGAGGACGCACAGGCCCGGTTGGTGCGGATGCTGGACGTGATGGGCGACCACGCGCCGCGCATCATGGCCACCTCGCAGGCGGATCTGGCGCAAAAGATGGAGGCGGGGCGGTTCCGCAAGGATCTGTTCTACCGTCTGGGCGGTGTCACCCTGCAAGTGCCGCCACTGCGCGAACGGGTCGAGGATATTCCCCTGCTGGCCGAACATTTTCTGGCGCGCGGCGAACGTGAAATGGGCAGCCAGCGCCGCCTGTCCGCCGATGCCATGGCCGCGGTGCGCGCCTTCCCCTGGCCCGGCAATGTGCGGCAGTTGGAGAACACGCTGAAACGTCTGCTGGTCACCGCGACCGAGCCGGAGATCGGCAAGACCGAGTTGGAATCAGCCTTGGGCGGACCGGCCCCGGCGCTGTCGCAGCGGGGCGGCGTGGTCGAGGGCGAAAAACTTTCCGCCTCGGTGGCGCGGCATCTGAAGCGGTATTTCGATCTGCACGGCGGCCAATTGCCCCCGGCAGGCGTCTACGACCGGATTTTGCACGAGATGGAGATCCCGCTGATCGAAATCGCGCTGGATGCGACCGGCGGCAATCAAGCCAAATGTGCCGACCTGCTGGGCATCAACCGCAATACCTTGCGCAAGAAGATCACAGACCTCGATATTCGCGTGACACGCCGCCGCAAACTGATGTAAAACCGCCACATAAGTCCGTGTCTGTTCGGTGACGTTACAGATAAGGCACAGTATGTGGCGGGCATGACGCAGATGCCCCGCTGGTTTTGGGGGAACGGTGAGGGGCGCATATCGCAGCAACACCTGGATCAGGCTGACGCGCCTGCGCCGCCAAAAGCGGGTGCAGACGGGCATGACCTTTGCATTGGTGTTCCTTGGGCCGCTTTTGGCGGTGGCAACTTTTATTGGCCTTGGCCCGTTCAATCTTGGCGCAAGTTCGCAATACCTGCGCCTCGTGCTGCTGGCCGATCTTGTTTATGTGTTGGTGGTGGCGGCCCTTGTGATGGCCCGCGTGGCCCGCATGATCACCGACCGGCGCCGCAATTCAGCCGGTTCGCAGCTGCATTTGCGGCTGACCGGCGTTTTTGCAATCGTGGCTTTGGTGCCGACGGTTCTGGTCGCGGTCTTTGCCATGCTGACGGTGAATATCGGGCTGGAGGGCTGGTTTTCGGACCGGGTCAGCAATGTGGTCAGCAATTCGCTTGAGGCGGCGCAGGCGTATGAAGACGAACATCGCCGCGCCCTGACCGAGGACGCGCAGTCGCTGGCCGACTATCTGAACACCGCCAAGAAAGTGACGGCATTGCTGCTGGACGATCAGCTGCGCCCGGTGCTGACCCAAGGGCAAGCCGCCGTCCAGCGTGGCCTGCGTGAGGTGTTTCTGATCGACGGGACCGGAACGTTGAAAACCCGCGGAGAGCGTTCCTATCTCTTTGATTTTGAAACACCCTCTGCTGATCAGATTGCCCGGGCGCGGGATGGCGAAGCGGTGGTGATCGAAGATTGGGCCAATAATGAATTCCGGGCGCTTGTGCATCTGACCGCCTATGCCGACCGCTATCTTTACATCTCCCGCGAGGTGGATGGAAAGATTCTGTCGTTGCTGGATGAAACCAAGGAGACGGTGCGGCTTTATCAACAGCTGGAGTCCGAACGCGGGTCTGTGCTGTTCAATTTTGGCCTGTTGTATCTTGGCTTTGCGTTGATCCTCATTCTGGCGGCGGTCTGGCTGGGCCTGTGGTTTGCCGAAAGGCTAAGCCGGCCGGTTGGGCGTCTGGCCTCGGCTGCGGCGCGGGTGGGGGAAGGCGATCTGGATGTGCAGGTGCAGGAAGAGGAAGGCGATGATGAAATTGCCACTTTGGGCCGTGTTTTCAATCAGATGACGCATCAACTTAAGGGGCAGCGTGAAGCATTGGAGGGCAGCCACCGCCAGACCGAACAGCGCCGCCGTCTGTTCGATTCCGTGTTGTCCAACGTCACCGCAGGGGTGATTGGTCTGGACGCCGATGGCCGGGTCGATTTCGCCAACCGGGCCGCGGAACGGCTGCTCGACTTCGCGGATGGCGGCTCTGATCTGGCGATTGCGGTGGCGGTGCCGGAATTTGCCGCGCTTTTTGACCGGTTGCGGCAAGGTTCCGGCACGGCGGTTCAGGAAGAGGTGCGTCTGACCCGCAAGGGCAAGCTGGAAAGCCTGCTGGTGCGGATGTCCGTGCGGCGCAGCGATGCCGGATTGGAGGGCTATGTGGTTGCTTTTGATGATGTGACCGAACTTGTGTCGGCCCAGCGGATGGCGGCCTGGGGCGACGTGGCGCGACGCATTGCGCATGAAATCAAGAACCCGCTGACCCCCATTCAATTGTCGGCAGAACGCATCAAGCGCAAGTTTCGCAGTCAGGTGTCCGAACCGGACGATCTAGAGCAGTACACAGACGTTATTATTCGTCAAACCAATGACTTGCGGCGCATTGTTGATGAGTTTTCCAAGTTCGCGCGGATGCCCGAACCCGACCGGCGCGAGAATGATCTGACGGCATTGGTGCGGTCTTCGGTCATATTGCAGGAAAACGGCCAGCCCGGCGTGCGGTTTGTAAAATCGCTTCCAGATGCGCCATTGGTGATGGATCTTGATGCCACCATGATCGGGCAGGCCTTGACAAACTTGATCAAGAACGCCGGTGAAGCCACGGATACTCTTGTCGAAAACGGTGCGCCGGTTGGCTATGCGCCCGAAATCCATGTGTCGATGCAGGCGGATGAGTCCGAGGTGATCATCCGCATCGCTGACAATGGCGTTGGCTTGCCACCCGACCGGGCGCGGCTGTTTGAACCTTATGTGACCACGCGCGACAAAGGCACGGGGCTTGGGTTGCCAATTGTAAAGAAAATCATTGAAGAACATGGCGGTACGCTGTCTTTGGAAGACGCGCCCGCCTTTGATGCAACAGCCCGGATCGGGGCGATGGCGGTCATTCGCCTTCCCCGGGCACCGCGCAAGCGGGCGGGCAGACACGCCGTGACAGGCCAGGGGGTATGATGTCCAGCATTTTGATCGTTGATGACGAGAAAGATATTCGGGAACTGATCGGGGATATTCTGAAGGACGAGGGCTATGCCATTCGTCTTGCAGCCAATTCTGATGATTGCATGGTCGAGATCAATGCCGATCCGCCCAGCCTTATGATCCTGGACATCTGGCTGAAAGACAGTCGGATGGACGGGATCGACATTCTGAAAACCGTCAAACGCGACAACCCCGATATTCCGGTCGTGATCATCTCGGGGCATGGCAACATTGAAATCGCCGTCGCGGCGATCAGGCAGGGTGCCTATGATTTCATCGAAAAGCCCTTCAACATTGATCAGCTGATGGTGGTTGTGTCCCGCGCGATGGAAACCAGCCGGTTGCGCCGCGAAAATGCCGATCTGCGGCGGCGCGACGTGTCATCAAGTGAGATGCTGGGCAACAGTCCGGCCTACAAGACCCTGCGCGCGCAGTTGGACAAGGTGACAAAGTCGAACGGACGGGTGATGCTGACCGGTCCGGCCGGGTCTGGCAAAGAAATGGCGGCGCGCTTCATCCACACCAACTCGGGCCGCGCGACGGCTCCGTTTGTGTCGGTGTCGTCGGCCACGATAGAACCGGAACGCATGGAAGAGGTGCTGTTCGGTCGCGAAACCAGTGATCGTGGCATTGAAAAAGGGCTTCTGGAACAAGCACATGGCGGGGTTGTCTACTTTGATGAAGTGGCCGACATGCCCTTGGGCACGCAATCCAAAATCCTGCGCGTGCTGACCGAACAACAGTTTGCCCGCGCGGGGGGCAATGACAAGGTGCGGGTTGATCTGCGGGTCATTTCGTCGACCACGCGGGATTTGCGCACGGAAATTGCGCAGGGGCGCTTTCGGCAGGAACTGTACGATCGGCTGAACGTGGTGCCGATTGCGGTGCCGTCTTTGGCCGAACGGCGCGAGGACATTCCGGAACTGACGCGGCATTTCATCGACATGTTCCACCGCAGTCAGGGCCTGCCGCTGCGCGATCTGACATCCGAGGCCGAAGCGATGCTGCAAACCATGCAATGGCCCGGCAACGTGCGCCAACTGCGCAATGTGATCGAACGCGTGCTGATCCTGGGTGACGGTGCGGGTCCGATCGAGGCGCGCGAACTTCCCGGTCAGGAACCCGCCACCGATACCGGCGGGCGGATGGTGCTGGGCGGGGCGATGGCAACGTTGCCGCTGCGCGAGGCGCGCGAAGTGTTCGAACGTGAATATCTGCTGACCCAGATCAACCGTTTCGGCGGCAACATCAGCCGCACTGCCGGTTTTGTCGGCATGGAACGTTCGGCCCTGCACCGCAAACTGAAATCTCTGGGCGTTGTCACCACCCATAACTCCGGGCGTGGCGGCGATGACGAAGAGGACGAGGGTTGATTGACGCTGCGCGGCTGTTCTGCCAAGCACGTTCCAAGACCAGACCCCGGAGGCTGAGATGAAGGTGATTATCTGCGGCGCAGGCCAGGTCGGTTGGCAAATCGCGCGCCATTTGTCGGGCGAAAAGAACGATGTGACGGTGGTGGACAGCAACGTCGATCTGGTCCGCCGCGCCACCGAAACGCTGGATGTTCAGGGCATTGCGGGCTTTGCCAGTTATCCCGACGTTCTGGAAAAGGCCGGCGCGCGCGATGCCGACATGATCATTGCCGCCACCTATTCCGACGAGGTGAACATGGTCACATGCCAGGTTGCCCATTCGATCTTTTCTGTGCCGCGCAAGATTGCCCGGCTGCGCAGCCAATCCTATCTGGACGCGATCTATTCGGATCTTTACCGCCGCGACCATCTGCCGATTGACGTGGTGATCAGCCCGGAACGCGAGGTGGCCGAAGCGGCGCTGCAACGGCTGGCGGCACCGGCGACCTTTGACACCGAAAGCTTCATGGGGGGGAAGGCGCAACTGCTGGGCATCGCCTTGACCGATGACTGCCCGGTTCTGAACACGCCTTTGCGCCAGTTGAACGAGCTGTTCCCAAGCTTGCGCGCGATCGTGGTCGGTGTGCGCCGCAAGGGGCGGCTGTTTGCGCCGGATGCGGGCGATCAGCTGTTCGCGGACGATCTGATCTATGTCTTCACCCATTCCGAGGACGTGAACCGCGCGCTGGAAATCTTTGGAAAAAAGACCAAGAAACAAGAACGTATCATCATCATTGGCGGCGGCAATGTCGGCCTTGCGGTGGCGATGGCGCTGGAACAGCGGACCGACCGCGTGCGCGCCAAGATCATCGAGAAAAGCCGGGCGCGGGCGGAAAAGGCCGCAGACAGCCTTTCGCGCACCATTGTGCTGAACGGCGATGGCATGGACATGGACCTTCTGCTGGAAGCGTCGATTGACCGCGCCGATGCGGTTCTGGCGGTGACGGATGACGACAAGACCAACCTGCTGGCGGCGGTGCGCGCCAAGCAGGCCGGTTGCCCGATGGCGATTGCACTGGTCAATGATCCGACGTTGGCCCCCTTGATGGGACCCTTGGACATTGACGCCTATATCAACCCGCGCGCCACCACCGTCAGCTCTATCTTGCGCCACATTCGCCACGGCAAGGTGCGTGCGGTCTATTCGCTGGGCGACAGTGAGGCCGAGATGATCGAGGCGCAGGTGCTGTCCACCTCGCCTTTGGCCGGGCGGCTGGTGCGCGAGGTCGAGTTTCCCGAAGGTGTGCTGGTCGGCGGCGTGATGAAGGGGGACAAGGTGCTGAAACCCACCGGAGATTTGCGGCTTGAGGCGGGCGATGTGATTGCGCTGTTCTCGATGTCGAAAGACGTGCGCGAAGTGGAACGGCTGCTGCAAGTCTCGATTGATTTCTTCTGACATGATGCGCCGTCTGCTGGATCTGCCGCTGATCGTGCTGCTGATGGGGGTGTCGGCGCTGGCAATGTTGGTGCCGGCGTTTCACGCCTTGGTGTTGCGCGATTATGGCGTGGCGCGCGGGTTCTTTTATTCAGCCTTCATCGTGCTGGTGCTGGTGGCGATGATGGCGATTGCCACGCTGAATGTGCGCAGCCGAAATGCGGCGCGCGGTCAGTTGTCGGCGCTGGCAGGGGCCTATCTGGTGCTGCCGATTCTGCTGGCCTTGCCGTTGACCCAGGTGCGGCTGGGCATCAGCTTTGGCGATGCCTGGTTTGAGATGCTTTCCGATTTCACCACCACCGGGGCTTCGGTGTTTGATCCGACAACTTTGCCGCCGTCGGTGCATCTGTGGCGGGCCTTTGTCGGCTGGATGGGTGGGTTTTTCATCATCCTGATGGCGGTGGCCGTGCTGGCACCGATGAACCTGGGCGGGGTCGAGGTTGTAACGGGCCGTGCGCCGGGGCGGGGGGCCGTCGGCACGTCGCAGATCACCCGGATTGCCGAGCCGTCCGAGCGGATTCTGCGCTATGCCGCGTTGATCTTTCCGGTTTATGGCGGCTTGACGCTTGTGCTTTGGCTGGCGTTGCAGTTGGCGGGCGACACCAGTCTGGTGGCGCTGTGTCACGCGATGTCAACGCTGTCGACATCCGGGATTTCGCCTTTGAACGGGCTGCAGGAAAGCCGGTCTGGGGTGCTGGGTGAGGCGATTATCTTTGGGTTCCTGATCCTGGCGCTGTCGCGGCGGTTCATGCCCGGCGCGTCGGTGGTGGCGCAAGGCATGCGGCGCATTGATGATCCCGAATTGCGACTGGGCCTTGCGCTGATTGCGGTCGTGCCCGTGGTTTTCTTTGCTTATCATTGGATTGGGGCCGCGCCTGCCGATACCTCGCATCCGTTCACGGCGCTTTGGGGGGGGGCGTTTCTGGCGATTTCCTTCCTGACCACCACAGGTTTTGACGCCGCTTCGTCGCAGATTGCGATGGATTGGGCTGGGCTGCGGTCGCCGGGGCTGGTGTTGATGGGGCTGGCCATTGTGGGCGGCGGAGTGGCCACCACGGCGGGCGGGGTCAAGCTGTTGCGGGTTTACGCCCTGATCCGCCATGGCGAGCGTGAGTTGGAGCGGTTGGTACACCCCAACTCTATCGGCGGCGCGGGCGTTGCCGCGCGTCAGATGCGACGCGAAGGTGCCTATGTGGCCTGGGTGTTCTTCATGCTGTTCGCGATGTCGATTGCCTTCTTTACCGCGCTGTTGACCTTTGTCGGTCATGGGTTTGAAACCGCGCTGGTGTTGGCCATCGCCTGCCTGACCACCACGGGTCCTTTGGCGGGCAGTTTGCCGGACCTGCCGATTTCTTATGTCGATCTGGACGCCGTGCAACAGGCGGTGCTGGGCTTGGCGATGGTGGTCGGGCGACTGGAAACCTTGGCAATCCTGGCGCTTTTGGCCCCTGACAGCTGGCGGCGCTGAAAGCGGCATGTGAAATTGCGAATTTGGGGCTGGAATCTCTTGCTTTTGCACGACATATTGGCGCGAAGGTGCGTCATGGGGGGCGTATCTGCCAAGCGACTGACAACAAGGACAAGAAACCGATGGCCGCTGATAAACAGAATTTGCAGGATGCCTTTCTGAACCATGTCCGGAAATCCAAGGTTCCGGTGACGATTTTCCTGATCAACGGCGTAAAATTGCAGGGCGTGATCACTTGGTTTGACAATTTCTGCGTTTTGCTGCGCCGTGATGGCCAGTCGCAGCTGGTCTACAAACATGCGATTTCAACCATCATGCCGGGCGGCCCGGTTAACCTTTATGAAGGTGAAGACTGATCTCTGATCTTCCCGAAGATGATGACGACGATCTGCTGTTTTCCGACGGCGGGATGGATGCCTATGAAACGGCAGCCGAACCCACGCGCGCCTATGTGCTGCATCCCGATCTGAAAACCGCACGGCATCGACGCATGGCAGAACATGGGCTGGCCGAGGCTGTGTCCCTGGCGTCGGCCATGCCGAACCTTGAGGTTCTGGGGGCCGAAGTGGTGCGTCTGGCGCGGTTGCATCCCGGCCATCTGTTCGGCTCTGGCAAGGTTGAGGACCTGAAAACCACGCTCAAGGCGCTTGAGGTCGATCTGGTGCTGGTCGATGGGGCGGTGACGCCCGTGCAGCAGCGCAATCTGGAAAAAGAGTGGGGCGTCAAGCTGTTGGACCGTACCGGTCTTATTCTTGAGATTTTTGCCGATCGGGCGCGGACACGCGAAGGCGTGTTGCAGGTGGAACTGGCGGCGCTGTCGTATCAACGCACAAGGCTTGTGCGGGCCTGGACCCACCTGGAACGCCAACGGGGGGGCTTTGGTTTTGTGGGCGGCCCCGGTGAGACGCAGCTTGAGGCGGACCGCCGCGCGATCGACGATCAGGTGATCCGGCTGAAACGTCAACTTGACCGCGTGGTCAAGACGCGCGAGCTGCATCGCGCATCGCGTCGCAAGGTGCCGTTCCCGCTGGTCGCATTGGTGGGTTATACCAACGCCGGAAAGTCCACGCTGTTCAACCGCATGACCGGGGCGGATGTTCTGGCCAAGGACATGCTGTTTGCCACGCTTGACCCGACCATGCGCGGTGTGGTGTTGCCAGACAAGGATGGGGGGCCGGGCCGCAAGATCATCGCCTCTGATACCGTGGGCTTCATTTCCGATCTGCCGACGCAACTGGTCGCGGCCTTCCGCGCCACGCTGGAAGAGGTGCTTGAGGCCGATCTGATCCTGCATGTGCGTGACATCAGCCACCCCGAATCCGCCGAGCAGGCGGCCGATGTGGCCGATATTCTGAACGCGCTGGGGGTCGGCGCGGGGGTGCCGATGTTCGAGGTCTGGAACAAGCTGGATCTGGTCGACGCCAGCCAGCACGAGGCATTGGCCGCCCAGGCCGCCAACCGCGCCGGTGTGTTCCCGGTGTCGGCCCTGACCGGTGAAGGCATCGAGGCACTGCTGGCTGCGGTGTCGGTGGCGTTTGAGGAACAGAAAACCGACAGCCGTCTGACGCTGAGCTTTGCCGAAGGCAAGCGCCGGGCCTGGTTGCACGGTGAGGGCATTGTGCAGACCGAAACGCAGACCGACGATGGCTGGCAGATTGATGTGCGCTGGACCACGCGGCAGGAAAAGCGCTACCGCGAGGTGTAGCCCTTGGGCCGGTCCAGCCGCAGATAGACCGAATCGCACCACTCATCACCCCATTGCATGGTGTTCTGCGCACGGTGGGTTTCGACAAAGCCCAACCGTGTCAGCAACCCCAAAGACGCCGCATTGCGCGGGTCGGCCTCGGCCACCAGATGCGGCATGGCGTGATGGGTGAAAAGATGGCTGATCACCGCTGTCATCGCCTCAACGCCCAGGCCTTTGCCCCAATGGGCGGGATCCAGCAGAAAACCGACTTCGGGCAGGTTCCACGCCCCGGCCTTGCCAATCACCCGGCCGTGATATTCGATCAGAAAATCATCGCTTTCGCTGGGTGGCCGGTCGATCATGCGCGCCAGCCAGACCTTGGTTTCGGCCAGACTGGCGTGGGCGGGCGTGGACCAATAGCGCATGGCGCGCGGTTGCGACAGCAGTCCATGCATCGCGGCAAGGTCCGCCATCTGCGCACGCCGCAGCACCAGCCGGGCGGTGGTGATGCTGTCTGGTCTCATGCGGGACCCAGGACTGTCATGGGGCGGGGGTCAACCGGGTGATGCCAACCGCTGCCGCGCGGGCCAGTTCCGGGTCAAGCGACATCGGGATGTATTCCCCGCGCCGCCACAACTCGGACAGATCGTCATAATAGCGCGACAGCGGATGGCCCGATTGGCCGGTGGACTGGATGAACACCGAACTGTCGGGGTCTGCAAAGTCATAGACGCCACGATAGCCGCCACCATGCACGTTCAGGTAGGGATTCGGCCCGGTGCCCTTGGTGCGGCCCCGCAGCAAGGTGGTATCGCCGCCGCTGGTGGATTGGCGGATGTTGACGAAGTAGCGCAGGATCGGCACATCGCCCAGGACCGCGTGGTCATGGGTGGCCTGATGCGCATCACCCCAGCGCCAGCTTTCCAGATCGGGGCCATAGGTTTCCGACAGGTCCAGCAACGCCTGATCCAGCGCCATCCGTGAAATATCCGTGCAGGTTTCCACCGCCGCCGATTGGATCACATCGCACCACACCGACGCGCCTTCCAGGTTGCGGAACACCCGTTCGATGAACACAGGTTCGGGGTGGCTGAACTTGTCGGCCAGCGGTCCGATCTCGTCGCGCGCCAGACGGTCTTGCACGGCGCGCAGCCACGCCTCGGCGATCAGGGGCTCGGGCAGATGTTCGTTCATCTCGCCGTTCCATTGCGCCAGCAATTCCAGGGCCTTCTGGCGCATCCGTTCGGGCGTGCCTTCGGGGGCGGCCGCGCCCGTGAACCACAGATCAGCCCCCAGCAGCGGCAGCAGATTGCGGGCGGTGGGCGATACGGTATCCAGTTGCGCCTCGATGAACGAGTCGCGGGTGTGCACCTCGCGGGTTTTCATCAGGGCCAGCCAGCGTTGAATGCGCTGCGTGTCGCCCCATTCAAAGGACACATGAAGCGGGAAGGGGCGGTCGATGGTCTTGTTGTTGGTGTTGCCCAACAAGCCCGAACCGGGGTTCACAAAGCGCGGATTGTCACTGTAGGGCAAGGTGCCGGTCCAGCGGTTCTTGCCCTGCCAGCCCGGCGCGGGCATGCGGCCCTTGGTGGTGTGGCTGCGGTCGCGGGCAGGCATGGCGCCAATCGTCTGCATGGCAATGCCATTGGCATCCGACAGCGTCAGGTTCTGCGACGGGGCTACGAAAAGTTGTCCGGCGGCGATGCCATCGGCCACCGATCCCGCCATCATCAACCGCATCGCGGCGGTCATCGAGGTGTCGCGGCCGGAAAGCGCCGTCCACTCCAGTGCCGCCACATGGCCCGCAGGCGTGACCGAGGCCAGATCATAATGGCTGCCCGGCAGGATCGGCCCGCTTTCAGACCAGCGCAGGGTCAGCGTCACCGGTTCCGCATCCTTGATCGTCAGGATGGTCTGGCGCGACGTGAAGGGCTTTGGGCCTTCGGGTGTCAGATATTCCTCGGGATTTTCGGGGTTCACCCGCTCGATCACCACGTCCTGATCGTCCAGATACGAAGATGTCAGCGCCCAGCCCAACCGCTCCGACCGCCCCACCAGCACCAATGGCATCCCCGGAATGGTGCCACCGATCACCCCCCCGGTGGGCAACTCCAGCCGCGCCAGATACCAGATCGACGGCGCGGTAAAGCCCAGATGCGGATCATTGGCCAGCAGACTGCCCGCCGCAGCCGACCGGTTCGGCATCGCGGCCCAGGCATTCGAGGCCCCGGCGAAATCCCGGGAATGGAACGGCGACAGCGGCGTGTCGATATAGGCCGCCTGCCGCTGCGCCGGCTGCGGAAACTGGCCCGGCATCAGCGCGGCATAGTCGGGCAGGGCGGCGATGCCAGAGGTCGGATCATCGGGCAGAATATCGGACAGACGTACAGAAGGCAGGATCAGTGACATCTGCGCGCGGATCACCTCATCCTCAAGATGCGCCGAAAGCTGCAACGCCATCAGCTTCATGATGGCAAGGCTGTCGGCGGGCGACCAGGCCGAGATCTCATTGGAAAAGAAGAAGAACTCGGGCGCACCCCGGCCCCGCGCGCCAAGGTTGACCTGATTGATCCAGGCATTCACCCCGGCGGCATAGGCATCCAGCGCCAGATTGGTGCGCGCGTCCTGCGCCCCGACCGAGGCTTGCGCCAGCGTGTACAGATCCAGCCGCCGCAGCAATTCGTCGATCTTCACGGTGCGCGCGCCGAAAATTTCGGACAGTCGCCCCTGTGCAGTGCGGCGCAGCATGGTCATCTGCCACAGCCGGTCCTGCGCATGGGCAAAACCCAAGGCGTAGAATACGTCGGCTTCGGATTTTCCGAAGATATGCGGCACGTTGGCGTTGTTTCGCACGATTTCAACCGGAGCAGACAGACCGGGCAGCGCAAAACCTTCGTGATAGTCGGGCAGCGACCGCGACAGCACATAATAGGTCAGAAACCCCGCCACCACGCCCAGAACGATCAGCCCGGTCAAGGCGCGCAGCAACCAGCGAAAGGCGATAAGCATGGGGCCTGATGTCCTTGACGGCGGGGGTTGGTTGCCTTCCTAGTCGATTGGGAATTGCGGGGCAATGCGCAGGGAGAGTGGAATGGCGAAGCTGGCGTTTCTTGGCCTTGGGGTGATGGGCTATCCGATGGCGGGGCATCTGGCGGCCAAGGGGCATAACGTGACGGTGTACAACCGCACGCCCGCCAAGGCCGTGGCCTGGGTGGCCGAACATGGCGGCGCCATGGCGGCAACGCCCGCCGAGGCGGCACAGGGGGCCGATTTCGTGATGGCCTGCGTTGGCAATGACGACGACCTGCGCGCTGTCTGTCTGGGGCCAGAGGGGGCTTTTGCGGGCATGGGCAAGGGTGCGGTGTTTGTTGACCACACCACGGTTTCTGCGGCGGTGACGCGGGAACTGTCGGGTGTTGCGGCAGGTCTGGACCTGGGCTTTGTCGATGCGCCGGTGTCGGGTGGGCAGGCCGGGGCGGTGAACGGTGTGCTGTCGATCATGTGTGGCGGCGGGCAGGCCGATTATGACCGGGCCGAGCCGGTGATGGCGGCCTATGCGCGGGTCTGTCGGCGGCTGGGCCAATCTGGTGCAGGACAATTGGCCAAGAGGATGAACCACATCTGCATCGCCGCCCCGATGCAGGGAGTGGCCGAGGCGTTTGCCT